>NZ_JBALPC010000177.1:4248-52466 GCF_036965225.1 Bacillus sp. JJ1474
GAGTCTGTTGGCTTAAACACTTTTTATTAAACTAAAGCACCCATCAGATAAACATGTAACACAATAATGAAATAACAAGATTCGGTATTCCAATCAAAGCTGATCGTAAAGTGATACTATATCGATTTCGTCTATCTTCAACTGATTCTGTTTCAAAATTTGCTCTCATACGGTCACCGCTTACCATTGAACCTGATAAAACAATTGATATGCTAATAAAAATCATGCCTATAATACCTGATATCAAATATGCCTTTTCATTCCCCCACACAACTATGGATATTAAGACACCTATTAAAGATAGAAAAATCCCTATAAATAAATATCTCATAACATCCCCTCCCTTATTTATATTACGTCAAACAATAATATAGGTTTCACTTTTCCACTATTCTGCTCCTTTTGTGAAAAGCGACTGTCCTTGTTGAACAATCTCGTCCATGAGCGACACATCAGATGTATATTATTTTAAACCAGTGTCTACACTGATAAAAAATTAATAAAGGATGTGTGTAAAATGTTTTGGAAGGTCTTAAAAACAGTTACTTCTATCGCTAATGCTATTCTTGTTGCAGTAAAAGCAGCAAAAGAAATCGCTGAAATATTTGGCAAAGGAAAAACTTCATTTGCCTAACCTAAAACCACTATTTAGTGGTTTTTATTATGCTGTTGGTGGCTGATAATCCCCTGCAAGAAACTCCACGCCACTGTCCTTCAAATGTTCATACACACCAGGTTGCAAACTCGACGGTACATCCTTAAATTCAGTCTTTCCAAGAATAACTCGTTGTGCGAATAGTAATGCCATCATTTCATCATCTCCTAATAGTTTTATAATAAAATTTATGAAAAAACGGACTATCATGGATAAACTATCATCGCTAGTTCAGCGATTAGCTCCTCATGAAAGTCCGCTCGTTCTATTAATGCTTGATTTTGTGCTTTTAACAAAATGTTATCTTGTGCCAATTTTTCTAATGGGCTTGGTTCTATTGGCGGTTCTTCTATTATTTTTTCAGCACCAAAAACAATTTCACCTTTCAACACCTTGAATTCATGTGTATATGTCTTTTGGGTAACCTCGTTATCATCCACCCATGCAACGTCATAATCTTCTATGCTACCTCTATGGTGCTTTACAACGTGATTTAATTCTGTTTCAAACGTGTATGTTTCTTTGTCGTGGATAGAAGAAAGTGTTTCTTGTAGCATAGGTTTTCCATCCGTTTTCCGATAGATTATAAACATTTCAATCCCCCCCTCTCCTTAACCTAGTGCCACCCATTTTTGAGGCATATCCTTCGTATTATTTGAGTCTCCATTATTCCCATCAGAATGGGTAACAAAGCCATTATTAGTGATTCCGCCTTGTGAGTAATTCGCTAATCTAACACTAGTACCACTGTAATTTCCGAGTAAAGCACCACCAAATTGGAAACCCCAAAACATTCTAATTGTTCTTCCGTGTGCATGTGCATCCCTGTTAGATGTAATCACGACCAACTTAGGTGTAAATCCCACGTTTATAAATCTACTATTTGTACCATCTCCGATGAAGTCTCCTTCTGCTGATTTCGTTACCCCCATGCTTGTCATGTTTCCGGTTGTGAGTATTCCATGAAGGTCGTTTATTACAATATCGTCAACGGACTGAAGTCTTAACGGCATATCTTTTGTGCCTAGTCGTATCGAATTATCCATTTGTAAGCCCACTACGTATTTTAACGCGCCACCGGTAGTTTTTCCGAATATACCCTTATTATTGTTAATGTGTATGTCGCCTGTCATAGTTCCGCCTGTTAATGGCAACATTTTCTTTGCTTCATCCATAGCAGCCTTTACCGCTTTAGGCGTTGCAGCTACTCCTTCATCTGTGCTATCAATGTTATTTGTTAATTGCACGTGTCCCGATTTTAAAAGCGTCGCTTTTTCCGCCAAATGCGTAGCAAGGTCCTGCCGGATTTGTGCCAATTCTTGCTCAGTTGCACCGGAATTTATTGCATCTTGCAGGGCTTTTAAAATCCCATCTATGGTATCCATGTTTGTATTTTGATCATTTACATTGTAAAACTCATCTTGGCCAGGTTTTAATAAGTTAAAATTCGTTGTTTTATTAGGCATTAGTTCAACACCTCTTCCCTTAAATGCCTATGTGTAAATGCTGCTAATTGAGCATGGGTATACTTGGCTATTTTGGAATTCTGGTTATATCGAAGTTCAACTGTCAGGACCATATTTTGGGGTGTAATTCGCTCCAACATGACAACAACTGCATCAAATTGTCCTTTAACGGACAATTCTATCTTTACACTTAATGTTTTTGCTGCAACATCTCTTTTTAGCTCATATTGTCCTGCACCTAGCAAACTATCTAGTAATTGTTTTAATACTTGATTGGTGTAAGGTGCTTGCTCCTGGTAACGAGTTAAAATACGAAATCTACGTGTTTCAAGAGTATCTGTTGCTGGTACATTAAGTTTAAGCATCTTCTCATATCGTCCTATACCATCTTCATTAGCTGAGATAACAAACTTATTGTTAAGAGTATTTTCAATTTCCTGCCAAAGCGCTTCTAGAACTGGATTTTCAGCATTTGAAATTATAATTAACTCTTTGATTTCATGTAAAATCGGTGGTAAATAGCTTAATACATTTACTTCTCTAGCCAATTACAACACCACGTTTCGGGATTGACTCTTTATCGAGCGCAATATTCGCTTGGGAGCCATTTAACATCGTATTTGCAATATCCAGTACACCAGGTGCACCTAAGATCCTAGTTTCAATATGCGAAATGCGAACAATTAAGCCTGCATGATCTTCTTCATATGTTTGAGCTTGTGACCACTGTTCAGCCAACTCTTTAAAATAGCCATCAATTATTGGAAGTACGTTTGGTTCAACATCTTCCCATATCCAGCCATCTTGAAGAGTAATATCTGTGGTAATATTAATCACTGTTTCATTTACACCAAAAACCGTGACGATGTGATCTATTGGTACAATTCCTAACCCTTCACCTTGAGCACTTAATGGATCGACTGCTTCTTGCACCTCATTTACAAGAGTTGCAGACGGCTTTTCATGCTGAGAGTTAATTATCACAAGCTTTACAGTACCTCCACCATTCCATGTCCGGTATACTCTAACACCGCCAACACCAGGTAATTTAGTAACCTTATCTTTATAATCCTTCCGGTTACCTCCAAAGGCAGTAGAATCAAAACTATTAAAATATCGCTCTCGAAACGCTTCCGTTTCTTCTTCATCTTCTCCTGGAATAAGCACCTCTGTTAATTCGGCACTTGTTAGGCCATGAATATATTCAATTGGAATTAATGGGCCCAAGAATAGGTTACCGATATTGCCTGCTGTTTCACACTCCACGATATATTCACCAAACGTTATTTTCTCGATTACTACATAATTTAACTCATCTAAGCTAAAACGTGAGTTTAGTGGCACATCCATATTAAATACTCCCTTTAGGCTCGCTTTTGTTGCTTCAAATGGCTTTAATCCACGTTCAGCTGCAAGCCGAATTAGATACTCACGAGGCGCAGTATCTGCAAAAACCAAATCAATTTGATTTTTCAAGGTAACGAGCATTTGTATGATTTCAATGCTGTTCGCAGCAGTAGCATTATAAATGAATGATGTACCTTCCCTTGTATCAAGAGAAGGATCTATACCTGCAAGTTTTTGTGCCATTAATTCTTCATACGATGTATCCAAATTTAGAGGTTCAGCCATTAATATTCCACCTCTTTCTCACCATCAATTTCTCCGTAAATACTATAAACTGTAAAAGTTACATGAACCTTCTTCTTTTTTACATCAAAAATAAAGTTATCAACTGAGTTAATCCTGTCATCCTGTGTAAGACATTCAGTAATTCGTCTCTTAATTTCAGGTAATACATAGGCTGTTGGCTTGCCAAATAAGTCCTTAAATTCCACACCAAAATTCCATGAATATATGATGTAATCATAACGTTCAATATTAAGCATTAAAAAAATCGCTTGTTTCAAAGCTTCAATTTCATTAACGAAGCCTACACAGCGATTTTTATCCATATACAATTTATAATTTTTGGTTGATGGTAATGCGGCCTCATCAAAGTCTGAAATTAATCCGTCATTCACTTGAGGAATCATTTAACCACCTCTTTATCTAACACAATATATTTTTGACCGCCTTGCATTTTAACCAACATTACTGTGTCCCCACCTTTTAGAGCATTATGGACTATAAACTTTTTTCGACCTTTATATTCATGAGTATGAGCATCAGCAACTTCTGTTACATGATTTACTGTCATCTCAATCTCGTAATCTCGCACATTTCTTGTCAAAATCAGTTGAGCAGTTGTTAATTCTTTCTTTTGCTCAACCAGTATTTTTAATGGAGATGTGCTTGTTACATGGCCGAATTGAATGGCGGTCGGATCTGCAGCAGCAATTGCTTCTCTAGCTGCCTTTTTAATTGATATTACAATGTCATTCATATCACGCAACGAAATCACCGCCAATTAACTTAAGGTCCATGAAATGCTCGTTTTCCTTAAAGGAGTGCTTAACGGAATCTACAAGCATATAGTTCATTACTTTAATATCATCCAGATCAAGCTTTACGACTACCATATTGCCTCCGCGAATATAAATATTACCGAAAGCTTTTTTAATACTTAAATTCCTTGTTTTTTGGTTATACAAGGACAAAAGTGCATCTGCCTTAACTTTACCGTTCGTTGATTCCTTAATCGTTTCAAAATACTGCAAAAGGCCAAAACGGTTGATGTTATTACTGTCTAGAGCAATATAGATTTCGCGCTTACCAGTCTTTTCGTTCTCATAAGAGAGTTTTATTTTGTTGTAAGTATTCGAATCTATTGAAGAAGTGTAATCGAAATTCTCTCCTGTTTCCTCATCAATCAGCACATCTAGTTTCATCTTTTCGATATCTCTGAGAGTTAATTTCCCAAAGTTATCGTATAGGATATACATTTTTTTCGTATTATCCATTGTTAAATCCAATGCATTCTGAAACATATCAAAGAGCGTTTTGTTATCTTCTACCCTACTAGCAATCTTAAAACCTGTGTCTTCAATCGTCCCTGTATTTAAACGAAAATCACGTGCCACCATTTTTATAAATTCAGCTGCTGTTTTATTCGTATAAACATAGGTGTCCTTGTTTTTAAAATACCTCAATTGATCATAAGCAGTTACATTTATTAAACCTTCTTTAGATCGCTTTTTGGTGAATACAAATCCATAAAAGATGTTCTTTCCGTCCTTTTTTAAACTGACAGGATTCCCCTCTTCAAAACTAAGTGCCTCATCCTTCAATACACTGAAAGTCAGCTTTCCTGGCGCGCCCTTTCGAACCGTTTCCCAAACTATACCTTCTTCTACTGCTGGCATCATAAGTTTAGAACCATTTTGAATGATTAGTTCAATGCTCAAAATTTAATCACCTGCCCAGGAAAGATAAGGTCTGGATTCTTTATACCGTTCTTAGCTGCTAATTCATCAGTCATAGCTTTAGTTGCTTTACCGTAATATTTCTTACATAAAGCCCATAAAGTATCACCTTTAACAACTTTGTGAGACTTAGGGGGAGGTGGAGCATTTGTTGTTGATCTCGGATTAGTTTTTTTAGCAACTGGTTTAGTATTTGAAGCTTTAGGCTTTTTGATTTCAATAACCTTCGTGCCATATTCACGATACTGTTTCAACTGAATGGCAACAACTACATCAAAACCATAATCTGCATTTTCTTTGATGGTGTATTCCTCTAAGGAAACCTTTAAATTAGTATCAAATAATAAATCGCCACTCGGCTTTAAGCGAGAGACGATAAATTGGAAGGGGTTATTATCAACCTTTAATTTTTCAAGCTTATCTAAATAAAAGCTTGCTGGTTGAAATCCATCGGGATAAACAGCAAAAGGGTACTTAGAATTCGGAAGCAATAAATTAAAAGAAAGTTCAGTCAACCCTGCTTTTTTTAGCATATTAACCTCTCCCTCATTGATCAATGTAATGGTTGTGTTTTTATTTCTAATCTTTGTTTCTAAGCTAGAAGGAGCAACTGGAAGCTGCACATCGTCTACAAAGAAGTTATATGCCATCTAATCTGCCCCTTCCGCAATTACATCTAAGGTTTCCTCAAGCTTTTCTCCGAACTGATCAATGATCCCATCCAAATCTAGATCAGAGTTAACAGTATTATGATTAGTCATATCCACTTTAACCTCGGCAGTCGTAAATCTATTAATTACATCTCTCTCAGCTAGATCACGAAGATATTTTAAATCTTCTTCTGCCATTTCCATCGAATCTGCCATCTTTTTAGTGTTTCCAGCTGTTTCTTTTCCTGTTTCGTTAACCGCGCTTTTTATGCCTTCTAATCCAGATAGAGCATCTTTCATGGTAGATGTAGGGTTATTTTTATCCCCAGAAAATAAATTGGAACCCCAATTGTACCCAGCATCCCAAGCTCCGCTATACTCAATCCTTGATTTGATAGCTGGTGCATTTCTACTAAGGGTTATTGCACTATCATTTTTGCCCCAAGCAAGTACGCTGTCTTGTAAGGAAGAAAGACCTGCAGTCCAATTTGTTCCAAAAATAGAATCTATTATATTAGTAACTACTTTTCCAAGAGATAAAAACCATGAAATTATTTGTCCTAGTAAATTTGCAACAGCATCACCAAAACTGTTGAACCCACCATTGAAAACATTCAAAACCCATTCAATTATCCCTATCCAAGGCTCTGCAAAATTTGTCCATAAGATTTGAATAATTGCATTGATTACACCAACTACTGTATTCCAAATGAAAGCACCTAAAACTGCAAAGGCACCTGCGATAATACCTGTGGCACTGTATGAAGTTCCAGCGAAGTGATTTACCGCAGCTACAGCACCATAAACAATTAGGATTAATACAACAATCGCACCTATTAACCAGGCAATAGGATTAGCAGCAATAGCGACACTAAGTGCAGCCATAGCCGCAGTCAACCCGTAAGTAGCTGCCGTTGAAACGATTGTTGCAGCTACATAAGCCCATTTTCTAATAGTTGCTGTTGCAGTTAGAGCTGCAGCAATAATTTGTTGACGGTTTATCCATAGAAGCGCTATTCCATATGCTACTAACGCAATTGTTGCTGCAACTATGGCTGGTTCTGCATATGACCAAGTATCATAAACAAATCCACCGATGGACATTAGAACTGAAAGAGTGGATAATGCAATGTTTGAAAGTATATGCAATGAATTAACTGTGCTGTTTATTACACTTTGAAACTTTTCATTGTTTGCTATTTCATTTAATTTTTGAAGAACTGGCTGAAAGGCCCATAACGCTTCGTTTTTAAAACTGGTCCATATTTGCTCAAAGGTCAAAGGCATTGATGCAAAGTCCTTGTTTATTTGATCTGCTGCCGCGAACATGGCTTGCTTTATTACATCTGCCGACAGTTTTCCATCTGCTGATAATTCTCGAATTTTCCCTATTGGAATTTCTAAGTAATCTGCAATATTTTGAATAATATTAGGAGCATGTTGAAAAATACTATTTAATTCCTGTCCTCGTAATACTCCACTGCCTAGTGCTTGTGTTAATTGTATTGTTGCATTCTTTACACCATCGGCATTTGTTCCAGCAATGCTATACTGTTTATTTAACAATTCAGCAAAAGCAATGGCTTCTCTATTGGAACCGAAAGCATCTTTAGCATTCATGCTCAGTTTCCCAACTAAATCTGCTGTATCCGCATAAGATCCGTATGAACGCTGAGCACTATCAAATATCATTTGTTGTAATTCAGCTGTAGTTTGTAATCCGTCATTTACCATTTTTAAGCGCGCAGTAATGTTGGTCATTTGATCCGACAGTTCGATTATCGATTTCCCAGCCTGAAGGGAAAGGTACGTACCAACAATTGCAACCAACTTTGATAAAAATCCACTAGCAGCAGATGAGCCTTGATTAATACTATTATTCAGCTGTTGTTGCTGGTTATTAGCTTGATGAATTTGTTGTTCGATTTGATTAAAAGAGTTTTCTGCTAGAGCTAATTGCTGTCTAGCTGCTTGTATACTTGTCGTATCAACAGCGTTACTTGATTGCATTTGTAATTGCTCAAAACTATTGATGACAATGTTCATGGCGTTATTCATTGATTGAAAAGCACGAGACATGTTGTCTTGTACTTGTACTACTGTTCTGATAGTAGCCACAAAATCACCGCCCTTTTAAACAAAAAAAGAATACATCATGTAGATGTACTCTCTTCGTGTCTATATATTTTTAACCTTTTTAATATATTTGATCCATAAATCGATGTTCTCAATATATTCTTCTAGGCTAACATTTTCTATTTGTTTAAAATCATACAAACTTAATAGAATTTGCATCCACGTATTATTTCCATGCATTTTAATTCTTCCTATAGGGAAACCGTTATAGGAAAAATCAATCGCCTTATCACTCATTCTTCTTAATTTTAATGCTCCATGTTCATTGCTTTGATTCAATTTAATAAGAAGATTTTTTATGAAAATTTCTTCATTATCAGAAATAGAACAATATTTGCTGTCCTCTATATCCCTTATTAGGTGAATGTAATAAGAAGAAATTTTTCCATTTTCATTAATAGGATTATTTTTCGGGAATTCTTTTTTAAATATTACTGAAAATAGTCTTTTTATCATGTTAAAACATTTTCTTAATAAAGGCTTTATAAATTTTTTCATCTATTTCAATCAGACTTTTCTTCTCATTTTTAAATTCAATAGCTAATAGATGAGTCCCCTTATTTTTTGCAGATAAACCGGCTAATAAACCAACTGGCCCTAACAAGGCGCCCCCTACTAACCCTCTTGCGATACCACTAACAGCGCTTTTACGATGTTCTTCAGTAACTAACTCATAAGATTCCACAGTCGTCTTGTCTAGTGGTATTGATTTGGATAAATTCAATGCAATACTTGGACTACCTAGAAAGATGGTCACTTTATTTCCTTCATAATCTCCAGCAATAACTTTATTTTTAGCCATAGACAATCCCTCCCTAACCATAAATATACAGAAAGGGAAGGAGGATATCTATACTAAATGCTAGATTCGAACATCAAAAAAGCTGAGCTTCAACTATCTTTTCCTTCTTTTTCCTTTACCTTTGTTTCTTATTCGCTCAGCTTCTTTTTGCTGCTTTTTCTCTGAGTCAATTTTTATTTGAACTGAAGCTATAACAAAGGCTTTTTCCTCTTTTGGCAAATTGAGAAATTCAGACGGCCACTTTCGAAGCTTATGCAAACAATAATGAACGACATTTGCTTCTGAGTCACCGTCTTCAATTAGTTTTTTGCCTCTTCCACCAACTCTTCCATAGTAACATCAAAGTTGTTTACCACTTGGATAAACTTAGTTAATTCTGCATATTCACCTGGAAGGAGCATCTTTTTAAGCAAATTTTCAGCCCCCATAACACCGTAGCTATTTTGAAGTTCGGAGTTATTAAGGTCAGGGAACCTGACACAAGCAGTAGTCAACTTCAAAACATAAAGATCATAATCTGTTTCAGGCTGATAGATATTCTTCTTACCAGGAATAGGTACTCGTTTTGTAGCACTTTTACGATACGCTGCATCTTCATCTGCAGTGACCGGTGCTATCTTCCATTTGATTGGGTTCCCGTCTTCCCCTTTGAATCTATTAGAAACAAAAACTTCTTTCATCGTTGCTTTCTCTACATTTTGCGCGAAAAATGCTTGTAAACTACTCATTTATATCACCATTCCTTTAATTTTAATTAAAATAGCTCACAGAAATGAGCTCTAAATTAGGATTGCATTGCCTGTAAAATAGAGAATTTCTCTGGGAATTCAAAGCGTTCAAAAGTAAAGTCGAATGAATCCTCGAGATATTCTGCATCCGCATCAATCAGGGCTACAATACCCCCATCCATATTGCAGTCTTTCAAAATGGTAGTTTGTCGACCTACATCTGAGGAAGCATCCTCATTCGTTACTTGAATATCGAAGTAAATGTCCTCACCAGTTTCTTGATATCGATAAAGTAATTCTCTGAAAATAGTAGTGTTGTAATGAAATGTTGCTGATCCAGTTCCTTCTCCTCCTGCTGATTTGTTTCCTTTCGAAACTTGACCCATAATAGGTACTTTCGTTTTGGATTTCTCATATCGAGCTTCTAAGTTGATAACATTCGCAAATTTATAGCGATTGCCTGCAATGGTTACAAAAGCTTCGCCTTGTGCACCATGAACTGAATCTTTAGCATGCATTGTTTCATTCATTGAGATACCTCCCTTACGCTACTGTAGTTGTAATATAGAGTTGTGACATAGCCACTGTAGGCTCAATCACTTCATCTACAACAACAGATTTTTTTGAGTTTCCTTGTTCAACTACAACTTGCTCTGGATCAAAATTTTGAATAGCTCTAATACCTTGCAATTCTCTACGATGTGTCACAATGTCACCCCATAAAGAAACACGCCCACTTTGGTCATTTGGAACTTTACCTAGGTAGCGCGTGTTAAATAGTGTTGCTGTATCAATTGCGATTTGATCTAATACACGAATGACTTGATTCATGCTAAAATCCTCGTTTTTAACCGGTGTAAATGAAGTGAATGTATTCACATCTTCAAGAACACGAATTTCATCTCCAACACGATGGAAAACATATTTCCCTGCCTTAAGTAAAGCAGTAAGCTGTGGTTGGGTCATGGTTTCACTCATAACAAGTGTGTGTTCACCATCATATTTTTTGTTTGTATTTGATTTATTTACAGCTACACCAGCCTGAGCTCCAACTGTCCAATAAACGGCACCAAAGATTTCCTCATCAGTACCATTAGCATCGTTCTGTACATCGATAATTCCCTCGTGATCAGCAGCTCCTAGCTTATGTCCAACGATTTGTAATTTTGCACCCACTTGATCACGTAACCGTTTTGTATACTCAACGTACAGCGATTTAATTGTAGGCTCTGATGATAGGCAGCCAATCGTATTAAATCCATACGCTTCTAATGAATCCAATGCTTCTTGGTGTGCACCGCCAGTAACAGCGCTGCCGTTTGAACCACCAGTTAATGCTGTTCCAGCAGTTTCAGCAAGTGTTGCATCTGATTTAAACATTACATAATCATTTTCGGTGAGTCCTTTAGCATCAGTAACAGCTGTTTGCTCGTCCACTAATACGTTGTCCAAAAGTGTTTGTACATCAAATTTTGTTGGTTCGTCTACGTTCGCATGAATGACAATTTTAATATCGTTTCCACGAACACCTTTGTATTTTGCAATTGCAAAAGTATTAGTAGCTGCCACTGCACCAACTACAAGTCTATAAAAATACACAGTGATAGCATTTTTAAATACATCACGAATTCCTTTTAATTTGGGATCAGTATAATCGTAACCAAAGATTTTACGAGAACTCTTCTGTAAATCCTCTTGAGTGACTGTGAAAACATCACCGTCTACACCCCAATCAAGGACAATCGGTAAGCCGACGTAACCACGATTACTAAGATTCACAAACGCACGAGCCTTACTAATGAAATTATGATAAGTACCTGGAAGTACTTTGTTTTGAGTTAAGAACGTTCCGCCACCTAATGCCATTACTTCTTGCCTCCTTTATCAAATTTATCCAAAATCTTTTCTACTTCAGAAAATGAATATTTCTTGTCATCTTTTAGCAATGCGTTTAATGCATCGCGTCTAACTGCATATCTTTTACTTTTGACGATTTGTGATTTAGAAAATTTAATTTCTGAGTCTTCGTCACCTGCAACTGCTTTTTCCTTATTGGTAGCCATATCCTCACCCTTTCTTTTTAGAGCGTTGTTCTAATGAGCCCATGAATGTTTTTTCTTCTTGTTCTTGGAGAAAGAAGTTGAAATGAATAAAGTTGTGAGCTACGCCATCAACAATCTCACTATTTGCGCCTGTACCAAGCATTACCGAGCCGTTTAACAGCGTTATTTCCTTTAAAGATTGTTGTACCTTCAAAGTCATATTTGCGCTCTCTGACGCACCGCTAGAGGAAAAATATTGAACGTTGAATAGAGTCGTCACCCTCCATCTATTGCCAATCTGCCTAATATGCTCTAGGGATAAAAATTGAATAAAAAAAGCAGGAGTCTTAAACCCCTGCGGAACATCATCAACATATTTTTCATAGCTATCTCCAAAGGCCTCGTGAAGTTTAATGGAAATAGCAGTGATGATATCATTGATCTCCATCAAAAGCCTCTCCTAACAACTTTTTAAGTTTCTTTTCGATTATTTTTGGCGCTTGGCGCTCCACTTCATCAGCAGAAATCGTCATCATAAAGCGACCTTTTACCCAGCCTTTTTTATTTCTTGTCCTATGTCCAAATTCAACATATGAAGCATATTCCACTGGATTAATGACTTCTAATATATACAAATTCCCTTGCTTGGTCACTTTCAATGAGTCCGCAAAAGCTTTTGCGTTCTTGCCTTTGCTACTAGCTTCAGCTTCTTGATGTGTTTTCGTTGTCCATCCACGTCTAAGTGTTCCACCTATTTTTTCAGTACTAGCGGTAAAGGACACTTGTTTCCCATCTTTTGTAACAAAGTTGACCTCTTTGCTGTAAAGTCCAACAGGTGTCCTTCGAATAACCTTCGCTAATAATCTTGCTGCTAGTTCTTTTGAACACTCTTCACAAAACTTTTCATATTCAACACGTTCCAACTGTTGCATTCTTTTCTGTAGCCGTTTTAATTGCTCGAAATTCACACTGCCCCAACTAGCCATCAAGCATACCCTTTAAACAATTCGAGCATGATTTCTTGATGATTGGTATAAACTGCAGGCTCTCCGCTTCGAGAGTATTCAGTTGTCCTACTATTTTGAGTGACGATAATCTTTGATCCGGGCTTGATTTCAATTTCGGGAGCAACAAATAGTTTTGTAGACTGTGCAATGACTGCAGGAGCACTTGTATTAGTAGCTGCTGTTTGCTTTTCAAATGATAGCTTGCAAGGTTGATTTTCAAGGACAACTACCTCTTTTTTACTTGTTATATGAGTAATCGGGTCTTTTACCGACTGATACTCTTTAACGGTACAAATACCATGGTACTGGCTTTCAATGGCTTTTCTAACCGCATTCACTTATTTCCACCTCAATTTTCTAAAACGATTTAATTGAGATTGATAATTGTATATAACTTTTTGAGTGGACATTTCACTGGCAGATGTCCTCACGTTACCAAGTTCCACTCGAGTATCTCCCTCTTGAATTGAAGTAGCAACTTTTGAGTTCTCAGGATCTATTCTACGATTTTCCTCGCTGATCAAATCAACAACCATATTGGCATGAACAAAAGAGAGTTCAGGCGGAATATCATTGCGGTTACAGTGTATTAGGACGGCTTGCCTTACCTCTTTAACGTACATAGCCAACAACGTATCATCCGGAAGTTTTTCTGCTGGTACCTTTGCTTTAACGATTTCTAATACATCCATAGTTAATCATCATCTCCAGCAGCAATAACCTCCGCCTTTAAAAAGACTTCATAATCTTCTGCGGAAACTTCAGCCTTCTCACCTTTTTTATAACGCAAGTCATTATGTTTAACATTTTTTATTAAAGTAATTTTATATAGCTCTTGTTTTTTAGTTGTTTTCTTTTCGGACACTTAGAACACCCCTTTCAAAGAAACAAGGAGAGGTTTCCCTCTCCTTAGTTACCTGCTACTTTTGCAATAAAGATATTATCGATAGTTTCAAAGCTTGGTAGGACAATCTCGGACACTACGGTCATTACGTTAACAGGGTGTTCTTCTTTAATTGATGTAATTGCTACACCAGTGTTAACAATATTTACCTCAGCTTTTGTTGCTCCCGTCATTAAATCAGATTCCTCTGGAGTTGTACCGTAATATGTTTGTCCCAACTTACCATCAGGGATGAGAGTAAAATGATCATCCGGATAGAAATTGTTAAGAGATCCATTTTCTGCACGATACTTTTTGTTGTAAACGGCAACTTTGAGACCTAGTTTAGTAGTTAAGTACTGTTTAAGCATAGACTCTGTCATAATGACATTCTGGCCACCAAGTGGGTTCATATCTAAACGTATGCTCTTATGGTCTAATAGATAGCCAAGTGTTTTTCTTGTCATAATAGCATTTGTTGGGCGAACACCAGTGTTATCTTCCACGGTATCCATCCAAGTTAAAATATCTTGAATTGGTGTAGAATCCGGTGAGCTCCATTCTGCCCCAGCAGTCAAGGTTTCTTTATGGTCATCCTTCATTTTGTAATCATAATCAAGGTTTACTCGATTGGCTGTAACTGCTATTTTACCCGTTGACAGAAGTTGCATGATCATTCGTTCAGGCTGAACTGCAGCACCGTTGACCAAGGTTGTCACATCATCATAGATATTATTTACAATGGTTTTGTAGGCTTCTTCAAGATTAGATGCGAGAAGTCTATTTAACTCTTGACGGTCCTTTTCCCCAATTCTCATTGACTCCCTGAAAAATGGCATTTCCGTTTGAATCTTGCTAAATCCAATTCGATCACGAACAGTCGCTTTTGTATCGAATTCAGACGGCATAAGAGCAACCGGTAACCCATTTGAGCCTTTAATCCAAGATAGATCTAATCCTAACTGCTTCTTCGCCGGAAAAAGCGTAGATCCTAGGTAAGGGATCTTGTTGGATGGATTATTTTCAAAATAAGTAGCAATTTCTTTGGCGTTTACTAAATCAAAAATTGTTGGCATTTATATCATTCCTCTCTTATTTCAAAAATGTGATTTGCTTTAGTGCGGTAATCGCTTCCGCTGCAGGTGCTTCTGGCAATTTATCTAGAGCAACAAAGCCATGAATCATAGCTGCACCCGGAGCTGGCCCATAAGTGACATCTACATCATTAAAAAGGACACCTTCTGCTCCGGCATCATTCTTTTTAACGGCCAGTACAGATTCACTTGCTAAAAATCCCCCACCTACAATAGTGCCTGCTGGGACGATCTTTTTGCCCTCTGCATTCGCCGTTACACCAGCATCACTCACCGTAACAGTAAGGTTGACGTAATGATCAGGAAACTTTACAATTCCTCTTTTATTAGTGAATGTTGTTTCAACAAATTTACTCATTGATTTTTTCCTCCTTATTCAAAGTAAGATTTACGAGCTTCTTCTAAGCCTGTATTGCTTTTTGCTGCTTCTTCAGCAAGTTTTTTTCCAAAGCTATTAGCATTTCCATTATTCCCAGCATTGGGATCTCCCCCTGGTGGAGTAGCTCCTTTTATTCCTGGTATGTTAGTTTCTGTAACAAATAAAAAGGACTTCGATGTTTGCAGTTCTTTAATCTGCTCATCAAGCCCTTTAGTGACGTTTCCGTCCGTACCTAATTCAATTTTGGTTTTGTCTATAAGACCAGATACCAAATCCGCATCATGGACCTTACCAGCAAGGGCTAGTTTAAGAGCTCCAGTCAGTTGAGTTTCTTTTAATTTACCCTCATACTCAGTTTTTGTTGTTTCATTAGCTTGTTGCAGTTCGGTAATTTTCGTTTGAAGACCTGCAGCATCCACTTTCTTCAGTTCCTCAAGTTGTGTATCACGTGTTGTAATTTCTTTCTTTGCTTCATTTAATTCTGTTATTTTATCGTCCAAACGTGATTTCGGTACCATTTGACCGAAACCACTGACCACCTTATCCGCTTGCTCTTCTGTTAAACCTAATGCAATTAATTGTTCCTTATTCATGCTTATCTGCCTCCTAATTCGTGTTTTGCAGGCAACGCCCTGTTAGGTAATAAAAGCTTATTCTTTAACGTCTACAAGCTCGAAAAAGACGAATGTTATGCAACAAACCTCTTTTCCCATTCAGGGAATTTAATCTTGCTATCAATGTAATAAACCTTGCCATCCCTGCCTCGCGCAATCCGTTGGCTATAATCATCTTCAAAATAGGGAACTGTAGTAGTTCGGCAGTAAGGATGAAATGGATTAGCCGTCACACCAGGCTCAAACTCACTCATTTTAAACACTTTCCCATCCATTAACTGGCATATATCGCTTGTCTTACTATCTAGCGTTGCAACAATCTCATAACGTTCCACATCTAACTCACCAAATGTTTCCTTTTGAGCTGAAGCACTAAAAAACGCTGATTCTGTCATGACAAGACGTGCAGCGTTAGATCGGGATGTATTTAGTTTCTTTGATATTGTGGTAATTACTTTATCTGGAGCTTGTCCTCTGGCAATCGACTGAGTTAGTTCTGTATGCAGTGTATTGACCAATAGCTGCTTATCGCGCCAAATTTTATCACTGAATGTCTGTCCATCTACCGTCCATGGTTTGCTAATGATTTTAGTTAATTTCGTTTCATCGATAGCGTGCATTGTAAAACCAATACCGAAAGTACTTTGAATTTCGAATGCTGTATGAAGAAAAGTGCTTTGATATGTTTCTTTCATCAAGCGTTCAACGGCTTCTATTTGACCTCCATACAGATTTTCGACATGTTGTTGTAGTTGTATCTGCAAGCTTTCTAAACGGCTAATATGAACCCGAGCAGAAGCGTTTTCAAGCTGCTTCATCCAGACTTGATTGATTGCATTCTTTTCACCATATTTAATGTATTCTTCAACTGTCCATCTAAATTCTTTTAACTCATCTGATTTTAAAAGACGTTTTGCTACAGTCAGTGATATTTCATTATTTGCAGCAAAGCGACCATACCATTTGGCTATATCCTTTTCGATCTCAGACATCGTTTGAATATAAGCTTTTTCCATATCGATGAGATACGTTTCGCTTCTATTTAACTCCTCATTAAGCAACAACTCAAAACGCGTGCGCCAGTAATCACGACTCTTGGCCATCTAGACCACCATGCTTTTTCTTGAAAGTAGACATGTAATTATCGTAATTATCCATTTCTTTTTGCATTTGCTCCTCAAGGCGCTGCTCCACTTCCTCGTTATACCAAGGATGATTTTCGCGGATTGTTTTATCATCAAGAATCCCAACTGAATTTTGACAATCTTGGATAGCCTCTGATTCAACAATGATAATATCTTTATTAAAAATGATATTAATAGACTCATCAATGAAATTACCTTGCCCAGTCATTAGTAGATACCTATCAACGAACCACAACATGTGCTCAATACTCGACTGGAATTCAGATTCAAGAATATTACAGTCTAGGTCTAAATCTGTATAACGATAACGTAATGCTACTCCAGAAGCATTTCCAAGCTCATCGTCTTGAGTATCAACACCGCGCCCAAACTCATAAATAGCTTTACGGTTACGTTCAATTTCCTTTTCTACAGCTTCAGTTTGAACTTCTGCTTGCAGCTTGTCTACATCGCCGTCTTGATCTAACTTTACTGCCATGTATTCGTTTAAATCAGAAAGGAATTCCGCAAGATCCACACCGCCGTAGTTGATGAGTTTATAAATAAATTTTGGGATATCAGCTAGTAAATCCGCATTTGTAGAAGCTTGTAAATTGTAATTGTCTACGAGCGACTTAATGATATCAATTAACGGCTGTTCTTCTTCGTTATACTTGAAGTGTATTAGAGGAGTCTTTTCCCACAAGTACGGTTCTCCGTCAATGAGAAAGTGATAATTCTGCTCCACTCCTGCAGGTACATCAGAAATTAACCCGCCAGCTTCTAGAATATAGAAACTTATGCCGGCTGGATGATAGTACTCTACCTTCTTTTGTTTTTTCTTCTTTCCATCCTCATAAAAACTAGTCTCATAGACTCGCAGAAACGAGATTACCTCCATATGCTCACTATCGCCCCAAAACGGGATGATTTGTTCAGATGGGAATTTCATGAAAGATAGCGCACCCTGCTCATTAATATATGGATATAGATAAGCAATCCCTTTATTAATTGCTTCTTTTCCGATGTTCTTAATTTTCCTTAGTAGTCCACGGTCAAAAGTGTTTTTAATAATTTCACGATATGATTTATTCTCAGTCCCAAATGTCGGCTCTTTAGATAATAAGTATCCAACCTTTTGGTCTACTAATTTTCTTGTAAAAGCATGAGCTAACTTCTGGTTCGATTTCCAGGTTACCTTTTGCTTTTTATTACGAATATCGACTTTATTTTTGTAATATTGTTCGCCGATGATCATATTTTTTCGAGTTTCGCTATTTTCCCATTCTTTAATCTCTAGTAGCAAAATTTTCTCATCCGTAATGACGCTGTCCACCATTGCTTGTATCACCCCTTTCATCTGTTCATGCCACGGCGCACGAAACAAGTCTTCAATTAGCACTTAGACACCTCATTTCAGTACAGATACAGAGCCACCTTTAAGGTCTGATACCTCATAACCATCTAACCCATACCAAATAGCACTAAAGGTATGAGGGTCTATCTTAAATTCATCAGGAATGATATGGCCGTCACTATCCACTTTATACGTTAGGTACTTCAATTCCCTTATTACATCTTTACAATCAGAGGAGCAAATGATCTTCTTGAATCGTTTAACCTTCTTTGTATATGCCAATCGGGACCCTGCGAATTTCTTGGCACCCTTCATTCGGAATCCCTGCTGCTTAAAGTATTGAATCGTTTTTGGTTCGGCACTATCTGCAAGAACTAGCTCCTTTGATTCCTTAAATTCCTTTAGTTCCTCTGCTGTCTTATCATCCGTCATTTTGTTTTTGTAGTACTGCCAATAGATATAAAGAATCTTTTTGTCATGATCCACAGCAAGACGAATAACCGCGTTAAATGAATCTTCAAAACCAAAGTCCATGCCCACACGCTTAATCGGGTTTCTAATACTTTTAATGGCAGCCATTACTTCTTCATGCGGCCATTCTTCAAACTGTGGAAGTACTTTAACTCCATTCACGCCAAAACGACCTTTCCGGGCTATGCGGTAAAGGTCTGGATCATACTCTTTCATTTCCTCAAGCTGAGCAATATAACTTTCAGGCAAAAATAAATTATCATCGGCTGTTGAATGATGATAATAAGTGTCGTTTGTGACTATTGTTCGTTTCTCATAAAGTTCCTGGTCATCTAGGATAAGTCGCTGGGTTAATTCATCCTTAAAGAAATGCTTAAAAGACCAGTTATCTTCACCTACAGGGTTTGTAGACAACAGCATATGCAGTTTAAGTTTTGGATGCCTAAGACGCCCTAATAGCTCCTTAAATCCTGCATACTTAACCTCTGAACACTCTTCAATCCAAATGATAGAAACATTGTTAATGGATTTAAGCTTTGCAGGCTTGTCCATCCCTTTGAAGATGATTTTGCTACCATTCGGAAAGCGTAGCTCCATTGGAGAAGATAAGCACTTAATTCGTTCATCTAGACCTAAATCGATAACCAACTCTTCCAGTAATGAAAATGTTGAGTCTCTATGAGTATCATAGACTTCACGAACAACCAAGGCTGTACGCTTCTCTTCCAAAAGCTTAAGGATAAGTTTTAAAGCAACATGATAGCTTTTACTGGAACCATAGCCACCAACAAGAAACTGGAACTTAGTAGACCAATCAAACAGGAAATCTTCAAAATGGGGATTCACTTCTTTTTCAATCATGAGCCCTCACCTTTGCTTTTTCGCTTAATCACAATTTCAATTGGTTTATAATCGGATCCAGAAGAAATTTTTTTAACCTCAGCCTTTGTCTTTTCGATATTCAAACGCATGCCTTCGAGTTTAAGCCTTCGTTCATCTTCTGCATGGGCCATTTCATCGAATTGCTTAATCAAACTCCTAAGTTCACTCATAGCCCTAGATTGAGCATTCAAGAAAGTAGCATGCCTATCCCAAGCAAATTGAAATTCATATTCTTCTTCAGCAATTTGCTTTTCAAAGCCGCCACCTTGATCTTTAGGCAACTCAAAGTACTCATATTTAGCCTTCCTGAGTTCCTTGATCATTTCGTCTTTACTCTCAACGAACATGATTTGTTGGGCTCGAATAATGGCAGCATACTGTAACTGTATTTGGTCCCAGATTAGATCAACTGGGGAACCCTCATTCATTTGTTCCATGATTTCTAACGTTTCGGCTGGCAGGAACTTTGAAAAGAAACCATGAGTAACTGCATTCTGATTCCCTTTTGGAGCTCCACCTTCATTGCCTAAAGCATTCTTATTTCCTTTAGGCGCGCCTCTCTTTTTTGTGTGCACACCTTTTGATTTTGTACGCACACCATCTCGAGACCATTGATAACGTGTTTTCCAAGACTTCACTGTGTTTAAAGAAACTCCGTATTTTTCAGCAATGTCTTTGTACTTCATGCCTTTGACATAATCTTTTTCAGCTTCAATTCGTGTCTCGGCCATCTACATCACCTGCCACCCCCGGTTATTTGAGTTGTTCTGGGCAAAAGAAAAAGCACCCATATATACTGAGTGCTCAAACATCTTATTATCTGCCGCCACCGGGGTCTTTTGAACCTCTATAGCAACCGCCACCGCCTGGATCTTTCATTACAATTCCTCCTTCTTTAAAAGGAATCTAAGGAAACTTATTTTTGTTTCTTAAACTGGATATAATCATATTTCTTTTAAAACCATTTCCGCAAATAACTTTTGATTTTCATTCGGCTCAGAGGAAAGTCTTGCACTTTCTATCCATTTAGGTTCATGGCCGTTTATTATAAAAAGGGATTCAATACATCCCCTTAAGTCTGTACCACCTTGAAGCATTTGTTGTACTTGATATAAATCTCTATAATCAACTATAAGTGTTTGATTCGATACTTCCACTCGCTCATCTCCTTTCGTTTATTCATTTCGACAAAAGGAGATATTTTCCTGCATTTTATCCCAACACGATTAATATCATTTTATAAAATGCAAAAAGTAGTGTTCCAACAGCAACAAAATTGGCTAAACCTTGGTGGCATTTAATTTTTACTAGAACAAATTTTACAGTTAATCCAATAAATAATGGGATAAAAAGTATAAGCGCAAGCTGAATTGCCATGTGATTGATTTGACCTTGAAATGGACTAAAATCTAACTTTTCCATAATTCACCTCTGGCTTTATATCGGATATTAATGGAAAATTAGAAGCACCCCTAAAAATGCTTAATTTGTCACAGTGTTCGGTCATTACTCTATCGCTTTAATATTTCTTCAATTTCTTCTTTTGTATAGTAGAGATCATGCCTGTCGTGACGAATCACATCAACCTCTTTGGCTTTTCGCAACATCATCTCTATTGTTTCCATCGAAGGTCCAAATCCGTGAGAATTATATCCCTCGATTTTCCCTTTTTCAATTAATTCCTTATATTCGCTAAATCTATTCAAATCTTCAACTAGGAATTTATAAAACGAATAGTATTTTCCCTCTTGCGGATCATTCAAATCAAACCCTTTAAATAATACTTCTTTTTCTTCGATAGCTTCTTGCGCTTCCTTACTTTCTCTTCTCGAGAAATACAACCTACTATACATATCTAGAGTATCGAGTACAAATCTACATTCTTCTTTTGTAGTTTCACCTAAAATTGTTTCAGTAGCTAAACCGTAACCCCACACATAGCCTGCTCTGAATACTTCACTCAGATTCTCATATTGTTTCTTTTCGTCTTCATCACTAGAAAGTTTAGCTAAGATATTGTATTGATTCGATAATAGCAATCTTTCTTTTAAGCTGAATTGTTTGTCCATTTTTCCATCCCCCTTCTTCCTACTTAATTCGACAAAAGGGGATATTTCCCTGCAACTTTTATCCTACTTTCTCCTAATCGCTCCCCGAACCCGCCTATAGGTAGGGCGGTTAGTGCCCATCAATTCAGCAAGATCACGATCAGATAATTTTTCATTTGATTTATTATTAGTGGATTTATCTTTATTCTTGAGGTTATTCATATGTTGTAGTTCTTTAGAAGAAAGATGATCAGCAATTTTCATATGCATCACCTGTTTTCGGGAATTAAAAAAACGCCACCGAAAGGTGACGCTCATGCACAACATAGCGGAACGGCCGAGAAGGGAATCTGCCGCGCCGATCCTGCCTCCCATTTTACCCTGCCGATTTTTCCAATTTCAAAAGTTGCACAAACTGGCTTTTTTGGCTCAATTGGCTCAATATGGATTCTTTGGTTTTTTTGACCTGATTTCGTGATATGCCAATATGATAAGCTATCTCTCTAAATGACATGCCATCAATCATGCAATCATAGATCACTTTTTCTTTTTCATCTTCTAGATATTCTGCTGCCATCTCAAGAGCAAAAACAGTATCTTGAAATTTTTCTAATCTCTTAAATGCACGTTCTTCACGTATATCCATTTTTCTTAATTCGGCCTCACTCTTACCAGAACTTCCTTTTGGCATAGCAGCTTCTAAACCATATAAGGCAACTCCCCAACTCCGCATTGGTGTTGAATGGCCATAAAGAATCCTTTCTAAGCGATCCACTTCTTTTCTCATCCATGGATAATCCTTAATTAGTGCTTCGATTTGTCCCACGTACATTAGCTTGGCGGCTTCTTTCAATCTTCATCTCTCCTTTTATTAAATAAAAAAGGACACCAAACAACGCATAATGCGTCATTCAGTGTCCTCCAGATGGCTGGTAGAACTATTTATACATACTTAATAATTTGTTTTGTTGATTAATAATAAAATCCCTAAACATAGATATTTGTATATTAAGAAGCTCTAAACTCTCGTTTATTTCTATTCTAATTTCCTGTTTCCTTTCCTGCGGAGCTACAATAAAAAAACTTATGGCTTTATTTATTAGTAGAGTAGTATTAATAATCTCAGTATAAAGTTGATGTATATCAAAACTAATTTTTTCGTTTGGTATACCCTTTATCTCCATTAAATTTTTATCAATTTGATTACTAATATATTGTATTTGTGCAAAAGTAGCATATTGAATATTATCGTCGTTTATCAATTTTATTACTTCTCTAATACTGAATGTTACATGATTTAACTCTACATTTAAGAAATTCGAAACTTTAAGAAATTCCTGAATTGAATTGATTTCATTCTTCTTCTTATCGAATTGCATCTGCTTTTTCATAACATATATAGCAGTTATACCTGTCAATAAGCCTGCAACAAGTGCTCCTATAGCTGAACCTAATCCACTTATCCACGCATCATGACTGCCAAATGAAAAAAGACTCAAAATTCTTCCCCCTCATCAAACTTAACCCTCTTCACCTTGCCCTGATGCGTGATGATCTTCGTCTCCCCGTGAACTGGGAGCTCAGTAAGTCTCGCCTTTCCATCACACACCACAATAGCAAAGCTTCCTTTTCTGTTAATTATATCAATTTCTAGTAGATTGGTACCAGGATTTATCTCTATCTTTTGTAGCCGCATAGGAACCCTCCATGTATAATGATATTGAGTTGCCGGGAGAAGTCCTGGCTTTTTTTATGAAAGGCGGGAATATATCATAGACAATCAGATTGATGTGAACATCATCTATGATTTTAATGAGTACCCAGACAAAAATAGTGGCCGCTGCGACAATTGCGACAAAGCACATTTTAAAAGTTCCATTAGCGCAGGTAAATTAATAAGAGAATGCAGCAATTGTGGAATGAAGAAGAGTATTTAGCTTCTTCATTTTTTAATTAACTGGCTCGATCTTTTGTTTCCTAAGCTCTTGATTCATAGAAACTTGTTACCTTTTTATGTTCGTCACAAGCGTAAACTTCCACTGGTTTATCTTTGCTTCCTTCATTCATTACGAATACAACCCCTTCTGTGACTGCTGCTTTTTCACAACCCTTAAACTGGCAATTGAACATAAATTAAACTCCTCCTACCTTTTGCTTACTTACTCATTCAAAGATTCTTCAAGTCTGTTATAAGAATCTTTATAATGTTCTTCTAGTTCGGAAAGGTCAATACCTAAAGAACCGCTTAATTTCCGAATAAGCCATAGCGCATCCTTAATTACTTCAACGTCTACCTTTACCGTTTTCATCCTCTTCTCCTCCTAATCAACTGATCTTTCACTGTGTAAAACACTCTATAGGCAAATTAACAATAAATTTACAATTAAGAAATACACACTAAATAATATAATTATATTGTTAGATTATTAAGTTACTCATTTTCAAAAGGAGTTGGACATATGCTTGTGTTTCTGACTAGAGTAATTATTTTAACTACCTTTTGTTATTTTTTTTAATAATAAGAAAATTAATATTTAGACAAACCTTTTCGCATCCTATGGGTGCTTTTTTATATTGAATTGCATCATTACTCTTCTATACAGGTCTATCATTTTGTTAACTATGCTATTTGATTGCCTTTTCAAACCCACCCTCAAACAAAGGGGGTGTTGACGTAAACAACATATTTTCCTGCCCAGTAAAATTCCTCGATTTTATTTCCATCCACTTCTTTAACTCTGAAGGTTTCATGTTTTTGCTCCTTTCTATGAAACATATTGCTTATCCAGTTTCGAAAAAAAATCGTTACATTCACATACTTAATTAAAGAAAAATTTCTCTAATCGTGCTCATAATATTTTATTTTGCATACAATGCATACTGACCAACGAACTATTATATCAATGGAGGCTATATAGATGAATCATTATTACAGCCGGGAAAATGGATACGCAGATTACATGAGTTATTATCCAAATTCGGCTCCTATTTATAATCAACGTCAGACAATACCACATCCTATCCTTTTATCTGCTACTCAAGTCGCACCCAACCGGATTGAACTTCTGTATGATCAACCCACAGATATAGCATCAGCAACAAATGTATCTAATTATTGGATTAGAAATAATTTAGATCACCCTGCAGACATTGCTACTCTTGGAAGAAATAACATGATGCTTTTACCAACTAATAGTATTTCTCCAAATATGGCAATGATAACACCAATAGATAATACAAAGACAAAGTTTCTGTTAACATTCAGAGTAAATGCAACACCTGGAGTTCAATACACAGTGATACCATGCTTTGTTAATTTAGAAGGTCGATCAGGTTTTGGTGGAGATAACTTGAGTCCAAGAAGTAAGAATATATTTATAGCAAGATAATTATTATTAATAGTCTGAGGGTGACAATCTGGTCCTCCTCAGACTTTTTTTCATATCATGCGTCACTAGCGAAACTGGCTTACTCTTTTGTTTAGCAGATCAACTGCAGCTGGCCTGTTGTATCTGCGATAAAATCCGTACCATAATCCTCATTCAAGATCACTTGAAAAATCGCTTCTAACACTGGGACCACAATGCTATTCCCAGCTAACGCGTAAAGAGTAGCATTACGTTTCCCCTTCTTTGTAGGGAACTGTTCATGCATTAAGTCAAAGTCACAATCATCAAAACCCATGAGCCGCCAAACTTCACGTTCCGTTAAATATCGAAATGTCGGGTGATCATCTAATCGAATAATCCCGGCGTTTGGGCATCTGTCCTGTCTTTCGGTAATTGTCCAGCAATAATCCTCAATTACGCCAAGTCGTCGCTTATAAGAATCACTTGGCTTCACCGGATTGAGCTCCTCAATTTTGTTTAACATTGATGGAATTGTTATCATGTACTGCGGATCTGATACATCCTCTTCTAAAAATTCGGATATATGACGCATTGGTCTTTTCTTTAATTTACTAAAATCAAATGGCTCGGCTAAAGTTGAGATACAAAACACTCTTTCTCTCGCTTGTGGAATGCCAAAATCTCTTGCATCCAGTACGTCAAAGCTACTCGAATATCCCAAACTGTCCAATTCATGAAGATAATGATTAAAGGCCCCGACTGTTTTCTTATCAAGAACTCCTACGACGTTCTCCCATATCACAACACGTGGTTTCCATTCGCCCATGTTTCGTATAATCGTAATTGTTTCATGCATTAATGAGCTGCGGGTACCACTTCCCACTTCTGCACCACGCTTCTTCATGTCCTTATCAATCGGACTGATGTATTGCGCCCTAGAGTTATCCTGGCATGGGCTTCCGTGCACAAGTATGTCGGGTTTTAAATTCCAACCAATAACTGACTGCGGCCTATGTGAATGATCATATAGAGCATTGTAGGCTCGCACCCTGTTTTCTTGAATTTCTACATAATCAATTGACTTATGTTCAATTCCGAGATTGATTAGCGCTTTACGGGGCGCGCCAATGCCTCCGAACAATTCAAGTATCTTAACCATCGGGCCACCCCTCCTTTTCTAGTAAACTCAATAATTCTTTTGTTAACAAACCTTTAAATATTTGTAAAATTGATCCCCCTATTTGAAATAAGTGGAATATGTGTTAAAATATCCATTGTGTTATTTTTTTAATATTTACGAAAAGAGAGGATTTATTTGTGTTCATTAAAGGTATTGAGTAACCGTATGTTGATATGCACCTATAGAAAGGCTTGTAGCCTAAATCTTTCATATGATTTTATAAAAATTTTAGAAACAGAGATTCGTAACCGAGATATTGATATACAAATGAAGGCACTAGATACTATTAAATCGACATAATTTTCTCTTTGTGATAAAGTATGTTAACCTTTAGAAGGGCAAATTTTACGAAAGTAAAAGACGCAAAGCCACGGGCCTAAAACAATTCATGTAATGGTAGCCGGGTTGCAAAAAATCTAAATAACATCTAGAGGATTCCCTTTCCTAATTTGCCTTAGTATTTAGTGAAAGGTGTTTTAAATGAATAAAACCGTATTAATTGCTGATGATTCAAGGTTTCTAAGAAATTTAATAAAGAACATCTTACATAAAGAAGGGTTCCGAGTTTTTTTCGAAGCTTCTGATGGTACAAGTGCCGTCTCTTTATACAAAGAGAAGTCTCCAGACATTGTGCTACTTGACTTAACTATGCCTACTTTGAATGGCATAGAGGCACTTAAAAAAATTATTGAATATGATCCAAAAGCAAATATTATTATTTGTTCAGCAATGGGACAAAAAAGATTAATATTAGAAGCAATTAACTCTGGAGCAAAAGACTTTATTGTCAAGCCCTATTTTAATGAGCTGGTTCCAGCAGTTAGAAAAATATTTCTTTAATTCGCATTTCATATTGAAGTGCTTTTTTTATGAAACATAATACAAAATTAGTTTGCTAATCCCTTAAACTCGTAAGTTCCAGCTGCTTGATACAAAACACCGTGCTTTTTGCTATATGGATTTTCTTTTAGAATATCTTGCTTCGACACGCCTTCCTCATAGATGACTAATACCTGAAGTAGTTCTCGATCAAGGCTAACTGCGTTTGTTTCGACAACTCTCCTAGCCACTTATCCGACCTCAACGAATTGACCATTTTCGTATTTTAAAAGAGTAATTGAATCCACGAACATTCTTTCAAAGATTTTTCTCTTAATAGAAAACTCCTTAGTAATTGTGCCTTTTATATCAATTATTTGAGTGCTTCCATCCATATTAGTTACTTCAAAGTCTGCGACATAGTGTATTGGTCTAAAGGTTTTTCCGTTCTTTTTAAATCCTTCTTGAAGTATGTATCTTGGCTGCAGTTTGAAGTCCTTAATCTGTTTTGCTTGCTTTAACCATTTCAGTTGGTTGTAGTAGACGGATTCAGCATGTGAATCAAAAATTATACCGTCTACTACAGTCTTTCTGTTACCATACTTTGGCTTTGTTTGCTTCTTTTTACGATATTGCTTGTACGACATTCTTTGCATTTTCCTCAAGCCCCATCTTTAATTGATCTTCATCTGTGTTATTTTCCATATCTGACAGCTTTCTTTCGCAAACAGGACCAATGCCCTTGGCGATGCTTTTTAAACTCTTTAACGTGCGATTGCATACTGGGCAATTCATGAGATAACCTCCAAATCATTTTCCATAACTCGATAGAACCCTCTTATGTCACAAGCTACTAGAAAAACAGTGTCATATGTGGTGGCATACCAAGAAAATCGCTCTAAGAAGTCTCCTTCATAGCTTTGAGCTTCTTCAAGTGTTGTTTCTATGCCAACTCTTCTTTTCCCAACGACAATGCCTGTTTTATGCTTGTCGAATTCCTTCTCAACCAACTTTTTAATTTTCAATTGGCAGGTATCTTCAAGTTCCTTTTCTTGTTCTGGAGTAAGGTAATTAAAGGACGCAGCATCCTGACCTTTGACTAGGCATTTATTGAATCTAACCTCTTGCCCTAGTTTCACTCCCCATCCCTCCTAATAAGCCTTGCCGCCATGCTTGTAGGACCTGCCTTTGTTAAATTCCATTTTTCTAGTGATGGCTGCCCCAAGGTCAATCCCCCTGGAACCACATAAATCAAATGTACGGATACAAATATCAGCTAACTCCTCAGCGAAATTGTCCTTATTCCCTTTTCTAACAGCTTCAAGAGCTTCTGACACCTCAGAGTGGATAAGGGCTAGTAAAGTACCTGTTTCCCTTTCTTCATCATGCCAACCTTTGGATTTAGCAGTTTCATAAGCTTCTTTGCATAAATTATTAATACTCATTTCAATCATCCCTTCTCAATTTAGCTATCCAACAACTACTGTGTGTGTTCTCCACAAAAATCTTTCTGTTAAAGCTATCCCTATCAAAGAGCTTTCCGTCCCTCGATAACTCTGTAAGAGGATAAATCACTTCAAATCCCCTTGCTTCCAAATCTTTGATAGCCTGTTCAGCCTCGTATTTCCTTTGTCTACGAATTGTGACCGGAAACATAGGTTAGCCTCCTTTGCAATTCCTCTATGGCAGCTGTTTTTAATTCTGTATACCGACTTATGTACTGTAACTGACCAAGGTTTGCTTTAGTAAGATCAATATTCAAGTAGAAGACTTCCTTCTCGCCCAGTAATCTTATCTCTTCGGGCTAGATGTATAAGGGCAAACAATACTTCATCAGGATCCCTATCAAAGCGGTTAGCAATTAGCCGTACATCCGCACTCTGTTCCCAGAGTCTGGCTATTTCTTTAAGCTCTGGTGCATCCCAAACAAAATTGAGTTCCTCGCAAACTATGACTCTCTTTTTTCGAGATTTTTGCATGTAATGATTTCCGGACAATGCGCTAGCCATTATTCAATCCCCTTGAAGTATTCTTTACCAAAGTGTTCAACAATGATTTTCATCGTTTTAGGTCCAAACCCCTTAACCTTTTCTAATCCGGCAAACCGTTCAGCAAAGTACATACATGCACTGTATTTCCCTTGCTCAAATCCATGTTTAGTTCCAACCTCAAACCCCTTTTGGTACCCATCTTCACGGGCTTTTTGGATAACCGGGTTCTTACTCATGACGATCTATATTTCTGCGCATAGCATCCCTTGCACGGGCCTTCCACTACAAATCCGTTCGGTTGGCCGCAGTCCTTGCAGATTTTTGAATAGGTTTTCCAGCGGTGCTTACATTCAGGACATTCCATGGCTACCAGCGATTTTTCTTTCCTGTGAACAACCCCAGTAGCTAGGCATTTAGAGCAACAAGTGACAGGCTTAACATTTGTTATGCTCATAAATTCTCACCTTTCAGAACCAAGCATTCTCTGCTGATTCAGTTTTTATTTCACGAAAGGTTGCAAGAGCAACTTCCCGTTTTAATTCGTTATAATCCATCAAGTAAACTGATTTTCCTTGCTGCGATTCTGTGATGCCATTCTCTAGTAACTTTTCAAGAAAACTATTTTTCATCATTTCTTTGATCAATTTTTTGTTTTTCACAGAATCATACAGAATCCCCACTCACTAAACCTCCTGCTTTCAATTTTTTTAACGTTTCAGCAAGCTCTGCTTTTTTTCGGCTAATATCATCAACGGGCTGTTTAGAGGTTTCCTGCACTTTATCGTCTTGTTCCTCAAACCAGTCAGGTAGCTTTTCTGTACGAATAACTCCTTTTCTCTGGTAAGGCTTAACTTTCAATTTATTAAATTTCTCTTGTTCAAAGGCTCTTACTCTATCAATAGTTGTAAGTTTGTTATTGGCCCATTCTTTTAAGAGGTACTCAACAAAGCCGTAATAACGTTTATTTTTGTTATCCGCAATTGTGATAGCCTCATTCACTATTTCCGTTTTCCCTTCAAAATCATCCACCCACTGAAATAATGAGTGCGACTGATTAGGCGACAAACGGCATAGTAATTTTTCAAAAAGTTGAACGGGATTTTCTGGTGCAGTGGTAGTAGTAGTATTTTTTAATTCTTTATTTCTTAAATTCTTTAATTCTTGTTCTTGTTCGGGGTTAGTTCGGACTTCGTTCGGAGTTAGTTCGGCATTAGTTCGGACTTCCTCGTTTTGGGTGTTCGGAGTTTCTTCTGAATCACTCTCTAAATCTTGATACTTCGCATAATTGACTATGGTGAACAGTGTTCCTACTTCCGTTTCTTGAACGTTCACCCTTTCGGACTCAATTAATTTGTTAACGCAACTCTTAATTGTGCTAAGAGAGTACTTTTTATATCCTCTTCCTTCTTTATAAGACAGGTCATCTGCTAATTTTCGGTAGGATCGGATGTACTGCCCGCGCTTTAATTCGATGCCTTTTGTCTTAACCCCGTCCCTATGGCTTGCCTGTGATATTAAGTAAAGAAAGAGCCTAAACGTTGAAACATCATGCCATAAATCCGTCTCAAACAATTCTCGATGTAATTTAAACCAACCTTGCACGCTTGTACCTCCTCCCTACCAAAAATCACGGAACGCAAACGATTTTCCCTGTTGCTTTTTGAATCTCTTCCTTAAATACTTTTTCATCACTATTGGTGTCACTAAGGTGTAGCAACCATATTTCCTGCACTTGATTAAGATCATTCGCCAGAAGGAAATCCTTCACATTTTCTAAACTAAAATGTGATTGCATTAGTCGCTTCTTCATAACTGTTGGGACTCTACCAGTGGCTATATTTTCGTTTAAAATATCCAATGAATAGTTACACTCCACCATAATGTGTGTAAGTCCTTGAAAGCGATATTTGATGTAATAAGTATCTGTCGCGAATAAGAGCTTCTCTCCTGTTTGATTTACAAGGAGAAAACCTAACGGCTCTGACACATCATGTTGCACATCAAAAGGTAGTATGGTCCATGTGCCAATCTGAAATTGCTTCTTAACTTCAACTTTCTTAATACGATGATGTTCAACACCTAGCGCTTCTGCAGTACCATCTGACATATAACAATCAATACCAGCTTTCAAGACGTCCTTAAGGCTCTTACTGTGATCTCCATGTTCATGTGTAACAAAGCACCCAGCAACCTCTGACATTCGAAAATTGAAGGCTTTTTGAATTTCGCGATAGTTGATACCGCACTCCAGTAAAAGGGGAGTATGACCGTCTGTAACACGGTAGCAATTCCCCTTTGAACTAGAAGCGATTGCTGTTATTTCAATCACCACGTTGGACCATTTGGTGCAGTTTCAAATAAATCCCTTTGCTGTGTTCCATCGTTTGGTGGTTGCTTAGTTACCTGCTTTATTTCTTGAGTTTCGATAATTTCAGCTTGTTTTTTCAAGGGTTCATTTCGTTTGATGTCGATTACCTCCTGATTAGCCTTTTGCTCAATTTCCTTTTGTGCTGCATATTCTGGATTAATTTCTTTACGGTCATCTTCATACTCATTTTCCGTTGACCTATTAATGGCATCGACTAGAAGATCACTATCGTCTGATGTATTTATGAAAGCCTTTGCTGCACGATTTATCACTGTTCGTTTGGCCATTTCCTGCGGGAATTTATTTTGTACATTCTTTGTTTTTGCTTGACTCCAAGAAGCTTCAATTTCCTTTCTAGTCATTACTGTTAATATTTCTTCGTTATCAACTGTTTTAACTACGGCATAAGCTCCAAGAATTTCTTTGTCTCGATTTAAGAAATTCGTTTCATGCTTCAGTAATTTTTCACGACCGCCATCAATTTCATAGTCAAATACATCACCTTCGAATATGACATTCGCCCAAATGTCCTTGACGTTAGTTAATCGCTTCAAAACGGCTTGTGTACCAAAGTACGAGCGATTAAGTTGTAGTTGATCCCCATAGACAATGAAATAGCATTGTGTTTTTGCTGGGCTCAGTCCCTGCGTAACCATGTCTAGTAAAGCGTTAGCGATTGAGGGTTTTGAACAAACTTCTAAGGCAGGCTTGCCGTTACGATCCTTCACCTCTTGTAATTTAAAGAACGCACTCTTTAAAGCATTACTAGCATTGTAATTAGATGGTAGGACTAAACCGTCATCCTGTAGCCTTATCAAACTTTTATTTACATCATCAGTAATATCTTTTTGAATGATTGCGACTTGGGCTTGATTACTCATATTAGATAGCCTCCTTCATCATTTGTTCTGGATATTCGACTCTCAGTTTCTTATCCTTTTCAGACACTACCAGACTAATTGTTTGAGCTTTAGTTTCGACTAGTTTTGTAACTGCCTCACTATTGTCTATAAAGATTGGGGCAAAGAATCCATAATGCTCTGAAAGAGTATTGATAATGTCTAAGCCGACATTGATTTTAGCAGCGTTATTTAATCCACTGGAATAAGGAACACCCTCATAAAGCGTTTCACAAACTTCTGTTAACCCACCGTTAATTTGCTGTTCAAACAGCTTGAATCTAGCGTATTTAAACTTGCTATTAATTTTTTCTGTTAATAGGTTCACTTTCGTTCGAATGAACTCTTCTGTGAGGTAAAGCTCATGCTCTAGCTTTTCAAATTCTGCAGCCAGTTCTTTCTCTTGCATTTCTAGCTCCCTAATTCGATTTTCGGATTGCTCAACAAGAACGAATTTCCCAACTTCACCTTGTAGCTGATCACGAGACTGTTTTAGCTGAATGATCTCAAGTTGAATATCCTGTATTGTACCTTCGGACATTTCTAGAAGTTGCTTAATTTCAGCTTCTATTCCTTGCTTTTCTTGAAGTTTAGAAACATAAGCAGGATTGTCCAAAATATCCGTTAAAAGGTTTTCTTGCTGTTTTAACTGTCCAGTAAACTTTTCAAGGAGCTCCTGCTTGTCAACGATTTGCCCATTCAGCTTTTCAAATTCAGCTGTGAGCTTTTCACCTTGCTCAACAATTACTCGTTTCTCTTCGGCCATCTTCTTACCATTAACATTGATTTCCTCTAGCTTTTTTGCTCTGCCTAAATTAAATTGAGATAAGGCTTTTTCTCTTGCTGCACTCACGTGTTCCTCTGGCAATGCTTGTCCACATGCTGGGCACTCGCATTGGTCATTATGAGTAAATTCTTGTGAGTTAACTTCTTGCCATTTTTGACGTAATAGAACAAGATTATTTTCGACTTTTTTAATTTGTTCATTATTGAAACGCTGGCTATTTTTGTTGCTTTCTAACTTTGCAGTGAGAATTGAAATATTTGATTGTTCTTCCTGGACCCGTGCTTTCAATTGGTAAAGCTGTTCTTTAGAATCCGAATCGTGATCACGTTTAATTTGCATGAGTTCTATTTCAATTTCTTGAATAGCCTTTTGCTTATCAGAAATTGCTTTACCGTTACGGATGCTACTAATTTGGTTCATCATTTCGTCTATTTCTGCATTTAATTTGCCGATTTCCGCTTTGAGGGAATCTTTATTTAGTCCATCCAGTTCAGGTAAACCTCTTCTGATCTCATCAATGCGAACTGGAATCTTATCAAGTTCCTTATTAATTTCTGATCTTCTGGCAGCAATTACTTTTCTGTGGTTCTCAATTGTTCGACCAGCTAATATACTAGGTAACGAGGACAAGCTTTTATCACTTGCAATTACTTCTTCATCTGATAAGTCACCACAAATTTCCATAAGTGTTTTTCTTCTTTCATCCTTCTTAATCTGCTCATTAAAAAATGAAGGTGATGTAAGAAGTTTGAATATATCTTCTTGAACAATTGAATCTACTAGTGACTTGTAATCCTTCAACTTTGATGGAACTCCATCGATGAAATAATCAGTAGTGTGACCAGAAAATTCATCAGTCGCAGATCCGCGTTTACGTGTCCATTTCTCCATGTAAACCTTTCGAAGAGCGATTTTTTCTCCATCAAGAGAAAATATCCCTTCTACTTCATGCTCTAACATATGTTTTTCTTTTCCGGACCCATCCAGTGTTTTTAATGAAAAATCCTTTTTGTTTTGCGAATCTTTATCGAACAATAACCAGATAAACGCATCAAATACTGTGGTTTTTCCAGTAGCATTATCACCAAACACTTTTACGTTTTGTCCAGAAGCATCTAAAGTAAACTGCTGAACCCCTTTAAAATTCCTAAGGTTTAGCTTTATCAATCTAAGTTCTTTCATTAGGTTAGGACCTCCATTGATTTAATTTGAAAAACAAGATAAAATAGCCATATAAAATATTTTTTAAACCGAAACTCGTTCTAGCCAACGAGTTTTTCTTTTTGCCCAAAATCGAATTCAATCGTTTCATAAATATCCTTCATGTCTTCATAAGCCCTAGAACCTTCTAATGTTGTTTGATGTTTTTTAAGCCATTCAAAGATTGATTCACTTACACTAATTGTTGGCTCATAAATAAGCCATTTATAGTTTCAAGCATTTTAAAACCTCCTTTCTAATATTATTTAAGATGCTTTATTCGCACCGTTGAAGCTAAAAAGGTAAATGGTAGATATGGAGGGGGGGCCTTCCCAGCCTCAACGGTAAGAACAAAAGTTCTTGCCGCTATATTCTAATTGAGGTAAAATATAGTTAATCGTTGTATTGGTTGTTGATTCTGAGCAGTAAGTTAAGTGCCAGCTTAGCTTGCTGCTTTTTCTTTTCTGGTTTGATTAGCAAGCATTTTTAGTAGTTCATGCTTTGAATTGCTAGGTAGCATTAGCCATACTCCAGCTTTAATTCTCATTCGTTTTCATCCTCCTTTTAGTACCAACGACCACTCTTGTCGTAATGCCACCAAGTGTCGTCATAGTAGACTTTTAGACAATCCTCTTGCTTATCCCAAACAACATCTTTTACTTTTGATAGGCAATATTTTTTTTGCAGTTCAGATCCCATAGACTTTAGATGCTTTACGTGAATTGATAAGAATAAAAAATATTGCTTTGGTGATAGTCCAAACATCTGCTTCCCTCCAATTAAGCTACATAGCTTATAAACCCTCCAATTAGCTTTGATAGTGTTTGGACAACTGTTGTTATATCGACTCCACACAAAAGAGCAGCCAATGCCTCTGGGGCTTGAGTAACTTGAAACCATCTAATTGCATCCGATATTTTTAATTCCATCTTGTTGTTTTCAACTTTTGATATTGTGCTACGTGGCATGTACAATTGTTCAGCTAACGCTTCTTGACTTAAACCTGATAACATACGAGTCTTTTTAAAAATTGAACCCAACTGCATGATCATCACCCCCTTTCACATGTTCTAATTTAGAACATGTTCTAGCGTTGAACAGAATTTAGGAATAAATAAATTTAAAATAAATAGCAGAAGGAACTAGTACCGATTTTTTGGCTTGGCGGCTTCTTTCGGTGCAAGACCTCTTTCAAATGGCTACCTTTACGTTTTTTAATAGAATTTCTGCTAGTTTTACTTGTCCCTTTCCAGTAATCAGAGTTGTTAATTTTTCCACATCGCCCTCTGTTCTGGTTACAATTGTTGGTTTTACATCAAATAGGCCTTGCTCTATGTAAATCTGTTTAGGGTTGTTGTACTCACGGCCCTGTTTGATTAAATAACCATTGTCTCGAAGCCATTCAAACATTTTGTTGCGGCCAATCTTAATGCCGTGTTTGTCGTACATCATCTTTGCGAAAGCTCCTATACTAATCGCACCAGATGAATTAGATACCACTTTTCCGAAATTGGTATAAGGAAGATCTGCTTGCTGTTGAGCAATCACTCTATCTCTTTGCTGTTCAGCTTGTTCTCGTAATATCCGTTCTTCTTTTATAGTGGTAAGAAGCTTAATACCGAAGTCGGGATCATTTAGGATGTTTTCAATAGTTTGTGGAGTTGCATACATACCGTGTTTTCGGATTGAAGGAAGAACTTCTTGCTTCACCCATTTTTTGAACATTTTTGCTTCGAGCTTTCTGCTAGCAAAGATTAGATCATAAAGACCGGATTCATTGATAACAGACATTTTTTGTTTTCCTCCAAGGGTGTCGGTAGTGGCTACCCCCTTTTCATCCGGTTCAAGTTTGGCTATCGCATCACGGCTATTGCTGATTTCTAAAATTTCACATACGTCTTTCGCCACAAACCAAGGTTCATCATTCTGGATAACCATCCGAAGATCTTGACCATTGAAATCGAACACTTTTTGCAATTCGTTCATTAAATAGCCTCCTTGCTAAAATAGTGGGTATTTTGTTCAATCCAGTTTGTGTTTTTTTCTATCCATTTCATTAACAAGTGAGTTGGAATTTTAACTCCAAATTCGCGATTTACTGGAAAGTCTGGTCTAGCCATTAACTCCGCCATCTTAGTAGGTCCACATCTGAGAACATTCATTGCCTCTTCCCTTGTTAAAACAAGAGGCAAATTATTTAATGAGCTAATTCTTTCAGTAATAATTTCTGTTGCCCGATCTGCAATCTTTTGAGCAATTGCATCAACAAAATCATCACTAACCAACATGTCTAATTTGAGCATGACTGCACCTCCTGGTTTCAAAGATTACGGCCATAAGCAGTGATCATTTAGGTAATCCCAATCAAAGCCTATTGCTTTGGCAACTTTGCTAATTTTTAATGCAGATGGATTATAAGGTTTGTTTGCTTCGATTCGTTTTACAACATAGAGTGAGACTTTTGCTTTGTCAGCTAGTTGTTGCTTAGTTAATCCCAATTTCTCTCTTTCTTGTCTTACGAAATCGAACACGTACATTGATTTACCTCCTTGAAGGTTTTCCTCGCTTCCTGTCGAAATAGGACTATGGAAGGAGGTGTGAAACTTGAATGAACGATTAAGCAATATTGAGAAAGAAGTTATAGATGAACTCAAGAAAAGATTCGAAAATGCCGGCAGTACCAGTGGATTGATAATCCAAATAGGTACAATTGCTGCTCAAGTAACTAAAAGCTTTCTTGAAAAATATGAAAAAGAGATAACTAAGTAATTGACCTTATGTTTTTTTCAATTTGATTTGCTATGTTTTTAGCTATGAGATCCACAGTCGGAGCCGCTGTTGCCGCGGTGACTGTTTTGTTCACTTCTATATCTAGTTCAAAATCATTGATTTGCTGAAGAGTTTCCTGAAGTTGCTCAGATAGAGTGGCAGCTCTCCCTAACAATTTCTGAAACTCTTCTGCATTTTTAAAGTTTATAATTGCTTTCATAGGTTCACTCCTATTGTTTGGTGTGGTACTTTAGGCCGTTTTCTCTGTGTTCCCTTTCGGAACTTGGTAGGTAAAAAAAATAGCATCTACTTTTGTCTCAAGAGCATCCGCAATTCGTTTCATTACCTTCATAGAAGGATCTTTTCTTCCAGCTTCTATATTTGTATAGTATGCTCTCGATATTTCTGCTTTAGAAGCTACAGAGTCATGTGTTAATTTAAGTTCATTTCTTCGATTAATAAGGTCTTTTCTTTGATGAGACAATTACTAACCCTCCTTTTAGTTCCGGTTAGGAACTGTATTTGATTTTATTATAGTTCCCATATGGAACTATGTCAATGCATTTTGTTCCGAAAATCTACGTTTCTTTTAGGAACATATTTTTGTACAATTGAGGTATATTGTTCCGGTGGTGATTTTTATGGAAACATTTGCTCAAAGGTTTAAATACCTTAGGGAAAAAATGGGTTGGACTCAAGAAGATGTCGCTGAAAAATTAGGGTTATCGCGTCCTACAATTGCCGGTTATGAATCAGAAGAGAAAAATAGGACCCCTAGAGAGGAAACGCTACTAAAAATAGCAGATTTATTTGATACAACTATCGATTTTCTACTTGGAAGGACCAATGATCCGCAGCCGTCTTCTAAAAAGGAAGAAATCAATTCTGCATTTTACAATTATGAAAATTTAACCGATGAAGAAAAAGAGTTTCTAGACATGCAGCTAGAATTATTCAGAGATATGAAAAAGAAGAAAAATAAATGAAGGCAATTGCCTTATTTATTTTTTACACCGGAACCGAACATACATTCCTATAACATAATCTTTGGAGTGATATAGTTGCTAACTTTATATAAGAAAACTGATTTAGAATTGTTGCTAGAAAATTTATATAAGGAAAAAGGAATTCTTACTCCTTCTGATTTATCAATAAAGAATATTAGTGAATCTTTTAATTTTCATATTAAATACATAGAAAAAGTACCTTGTAGAGCTTTGTGGGATGAGGAGGATGCGATGATCTTTTTAGACCCATTATTACCCGAAAAAAAGCAACGTGCTCTGTTCTTTCATGAATTTGGTCATCCGTTAAGGCATATAGGAGCACAGGAGGAAATGAAGTGTAAGTTGTTTCTGGATCTACAAGAAACCCAAGCGAATCAATTCCAACTTTACGCAGCAATACCTACCTTTATGTTAGATTCTATTGAACTACCGAATAATGAGTTTTATGCAATTAAAGCAATTGAAGAAGTATTTAATATTCCCTTTTCTTTGGCTACAAAAAGGATGGAACAGATTAAGCAGAGGGTACTAAGGAACAAAATTGATATAGCAATAATTGAAAAAGAACAGAATAGGTACTCAAAGGTTGTACAGGATTGGTCTGAAGAAACAAAAATACTATTACTGCAATTAGAGAATCAACTTAAACAAAAGAAAACAGAAAGGGTGCTAACAAGTGTCTAGACAGGCTGTTTATTACGAAGAAATTGACGGAAGTGAGTATCCTTACTGGTTTGTAATAACCGTAGAAGAAGGTGAAATAAATTGGAATAAAGACACCTTTTATTTCGAGGTAAAGGCTCCATTTCAAAAGTTTAGTACATTTGACTTTGATGAATATCTTGTTGGGGTGTCTATTGATTCCGCTGATATCGTCCGATCAAATACTCATTCCTCAACTCTAGGAATTACGCTGAAAAATATTAAAAAACGAATTATTGAGCATGAAGCTAATCCTCTTCAAGTTCGCCAACTAATATTTTTAATGTCTGATATCGAAGAAAGTCTTTCACTAATTAGTAAGGAGTTGAGCTTCAATGCCGAAGCAACGACTTTATTATGAATATATAGACCGGCAACTCGTTCCATATTGGTATGTCCTTACTTTTTCCTCTTGTGAACTAAACTGGGACAAGCATGTTTTTTACTACAAGGCAATTAAACCTTTTGAATATACAGGAAGAGATGAATTTGATGAAACGATTATCAGCATGCCGATTTATCTTTCAGATTTAATTATTAATGGTGAACTTCCAGACAAAATTGGTCTTCATTTAAGTACTATTCGAAAGAGGATTGAAAGTGTAGGAGTGGACCCATATTTAGTCCGGCAATTAATACTTCCACACCCGCTGTTGGATGGTTTCATTAATTTGCTACCTGCTGAACGTAAAATGAATTTATTAATTCTAAACTAAACATAGGAGGGGTATTTATGGCCTACTTCCAAAAAGTTTCTGCTAAAAATAAACAAGGTTATAAATGGAAATGCACAGAAGATGGACCTCGTGATCCAATTACAGGTAAGAGGAGACAAGTTACAAGAAGAGCTGATACAAAAAAAGAAGCACAGGAAAAAGTAGATGCTGCAATTGAAAAGATAAAGGCAAAGGATGCAAATGGAGTTTCAAGCGATCTTGCCGAAATCACAGTCGAGGGCTTATTTGTAAAATGGTTTGAGCTAATTATGAAGAGAAAAGTAAAAGAAACTACATTCAAAGAATACACTAACGCTTATAATTATCGAATTAAACCTGTCTTAGGTAATTATAAATTAACTCAATTAAACCCTATTAATCTACAAAAGTTTGTAAACGACCTATCAGACGAGGGATTATCACCTAGATACGTTGAATACATTAGTACAATATTATATGGGGCTTTAGAAACTGCCCGTAAATGGAAAGTCATACAAGTAAACCCTCTAGTGGATGTTGAAAAGCCGCGACCAAGAAGAGTTGAACAAAAAACATGGTCGATTGATGAAATGAACCTTTTTTTATTAACCACCAGGTTAAATGATTTTAGAACGCACTCAATCGTAAACCTAGCGCTTAACACTGGCTGCAGACGGGGAGAAATATTGTCATTAAAATGGTCTGATTTAGATGAGGAAAGCAAAAATCTCACTGTTGAACGTACTCTTGTATACGACAAAGATGGATTTCGGTTTACTACGCCTAAATCTGAATCCTCTATTAGAAAAATTAAAATTGGAGATTCATTAATAAAAGAATTAAAAGAATGGAAAGCCCATCAAAATAAAATTAAAATGGCCTATCGTAATGTTTTTGAAGATATTGATTTAATTTTCTCAACTCATACTGGTAAGCCGATCTTCCCTAGAAGCTTAACTTCTGATTTTAACAGAGCAATAAAAAACACCAATGTAACAAAAATACGTTTCCATGATTTACGACACACACACGCCACTATGTGTCTCGAAGCTGGAATGTCTTTGAAAGAGGTGCAAGATCGTCTCGGCCACAGCAGCATAAAAACAACAGGAGATGTATATGCTCATGTAACCGAATCAATGAAGGAAAAGTCCGTTGATTTATTCGAAAAATACATTTCAAATTAAGGATTTTGCAAGGTATGTGGTTAAAATGTGGTCAATGCCAACATACCTTGCATCAAAACCTTGTTATATCAAGGATAATTTTGCTACTGCTTCCACGTGCATCGTCTGCGGAAACATATCCACCGGCTGCACTTCCACTGTCTTATACCCGCCATCCTCCAGTATCCGCAAATCTCTCGCCAACGTCCCCGGATTGCAGCTGACATAAACGACTTTCTTCGGCTTCATTTCAATAATTGTGTTCAAAAGTGCTTCATCGCAGCCCTTTCGTGGAGGATCAACGACTAACACATCTGCAGAATTGCCCTGCTCATACCATTTAGGTATCACCACTTCCGCTTCCCCAACAGCAAACTCTGCATTAGTAATCCCATTGAGTTCCGCATTCCGCTTTGCATCCTCAATTGCTTCCGGCACAATTTCGACACCGAAAACCTTCTTAGCCTTTTGAGCAAGGAATAAAGAAATGGTTCCGATCCCACAATAAGCGTCAATCACGTTTTCTTCACCGCTTAATTCCGCGTATTCTAACGCTTTATCATAAAGGACTTTTGTTTGTTCCGGATTAACCTGGTAAAAGGACCGCGCGGAAATAGCAAATTTAATATCTCCGATGAAATCATAGATGACTTCCTCACCCCAAAGAACCTTTGTCTGATCGCCAAAGATCACATTCGTTTTCTTTGAATTGACGTTGTGAACAATGGATTTGATGCCTTTTATTCGAGAAGCAATTTCCTCTACAATCTTATTTTTATTCGGAAGGTCATTCGTTCTCGTAATGAGCACAACCATTACTTCTCCAGTTACGAGTCCGTGTCGGGCCATAATATGACGGAGATCGCCTTTATGTTTGCCTTCATCATATGCACTAACACCATAACGACTGCAGATATCAATTACAGTCTGAACAACTTCATCATTTTTTTCCTGCTGAATGATGCATTCTTTCATATTAATAATTTGATGGGTGCGCTGCTGATAAAAGCCGCCGATGAGGCCTCCCTCTTGCTCTCCAACTGGAACCTGAGCCTTATTGCGATAACGCCATGGCTCTTTCATGCCTAAGACAGGGTGAACCTTAACATTTTCGAGTTTTCCAATCCGCTCTAGCACGTCCCTAACTTGCTTTTCCTTCGCTTTCAGCTGCCCTTCATAGCTTAAGTGCTGAAGCTGGCATCCGCCGCATTCTTTGTAAATAGGGCATGCCGCCTCAACCCGATATGGGCTTTTTTCATACATTTCAACAATCCGGCCGAATCCATAGCCTTTATTCACCTTTATTACTTTAACTTTTGCCTTTTCACCGGGAAGCCCGTTCGGAATAAATAATGGATAGCCCTCAACCTTAGCTACCCCAGCCCCATCATGAGTTAAATCTTCAAAAATCACATCTATATAATCATTTTTTTGTACTGGTAATGTTTTGCTCATTCGTTTCTTCCTTTTTTTCAGCATTAATAAGGGAAATTGTATCATATTATTGGGGGAATACGAAATACTGATGAATCTTTTGTGTTAGAAACAAAAGAGGATACTGTTATTAGTTTTTTGAGGGACATTAGCAAACGAAGAAAATTAGGTAAGAAATTAACCGGAGTATTCACCTGGGAATTTAATGTTCAATATAACAATGTCAGAGCCATGAAACTCATTATAAATACAAAACTTCCTGACAATAACTCTTGAGATGCCAATGAATCGTCCGAATTCCTCCATATATGATTTAGATAGTATTGGGTTTAATAACAGGTCTTCAACTTCTAGTACGAGGTTTATTAAAAAATCTTTGGTTTCTTCCGGTGTAAAATGAATACTTTGAAGGGTAAAAAGTTTTTCAAGATAGGTTCTGGCCATATGACTCTTCTTTTATTTCTCATCATTAAAGTCCGTTTCTTTTATCCTGTTTATTAATTCTTTGGATGTCATAAATCTTTGATGACGATATGCATCTCGACTCTTCTCAAACTTTTCCGCCAATGTGGGATCAGCATTTACCTCTTCGTTTATAGACATTTCATTTTCTGTCTGTAAAATAATCTTGAATTTCCCCTTTCCAGGGACAAAGATTTCACTTTCACTGTGGTTTTGATTCATTTGATTCATCTTTTCGATCAGTTCGTTCACAATCCTTTCACTAATACTCATGTTTAACATCACCCCTTTTATAAAATTCTCTTAAAGTTTATCACATTTCATATGCTTAGTATGCAAAAAGCCCGCCCCCAATAGGAACGAGCTCCTCTTTCTTATAAGGAACTTGCCCAATCCCTCGGGCGGTCCTCATCACGGATTTGATCAATTGGTACAAAGACTTCTAAATGGCGATAAAGATTCACAAATTCGGCTGGCAGCAATCCGCCGAATTCGCCATCAAGATTTAGTTGGAGTTTTTCGCTAGACTGTACTTTTATCCGGTTCGCTTGTGTATAAATGACTTGCGGATCATTGATATGCTCACCGCGGACTGCCAGTGTTGCAATTCGGATAAAATCAGCTAGGTTTGTCTTTTTCAAAATTAATAAGGAAAACAAGCCGTCATTAATCGATGAATCTGGAGCGAGCTTTTCAAATCCACCGACTGAATTGGTTAACCCAACAAGGAAAAGCATCGCCTCCCCTTCAAAAAGCTTCCCATCATACTCAATACTCACTTCCGTTGATCGAATGGATGGAAGCATTTCAATCCCTTTTAAATAATAGGCGAGCTGCCCAAGCATCGTTTTCAGCTTGCTTGGCACTTCATAAGTAAGCTCTGTCAGCCTGCCACCGCCGGCAATATTAATAAAATACTTATCATTAATCCGTCCAATGTCGACAGGGATCCTATCACCTTTAACGATGATATCTGCTGCAGCTTCAATATCCCTCGGAATATGCAGAGCCCGTGCAAAATCATTCGTTGTACCTACTGGAATGATTCCGAGCTTCGGCCGGTAAGCTTGTTCTGCCAGTCCGTTGACAACCTCATTAATCGTACCGTCTCCCCCTGCAGCCACGACAAGGTCATATTTACGTTCGACAGCCATTCGTGCAGCCTTTGTTGCATCTCCTGGTCCTGTTGTCGCATGGCAAGATGTCTCATAACCTGCTGTTTCCAGCTTTTGTAATACTTCCGCCAAATGTTTTTTAAAAATTTCCCGACCGGAAGTTGGATTATAAATAATTCTTGCTCTTTTCATACCCATCATCCTATTAATAAACTTTAAGTTACATCATCCGTTTTCTCATTCAGTTAACATCATATCTAAAAGGCAACAACATATCAATTTTTTACCTAAACCGAAGACAGAACTAAGCACATAAAGTGAAACTTCAATCAGTGGGGTGGTTCAACGCTCAGTACAAGCTAGTGCACACATCGCAACAGGACATCGCGTTCATAGTCTGCCTCATCTCCCACTGATTGTTAGTTGAACCAATCGGGCCTTTACGGGCTGTTGATCCCCCACTTAGAAATTTTGTATTACTCAACTTCTTGAAGTAGGGGGTCTTACAGCCCGTTAATCTGCGATAAATCCATTATTCCCACAATACAAGCTTATTTATCCGGATCTCTACTACTAATAGATGCAGACCATTAGAAAAAGATACCCAGATTAACCGGGTACCGTATTTTCATCATAACGGCTACTCGACTGAATTTAAACTCACCTGATAACTATTTAATATCTGAAGCTTGTGGCTTCCTTCCCCTGTTTGGAACGTGGCTTGTTTTATGGCCGCATCTCCATATTCATTTTGCTTCGCTTCTTTTGTAATATTCCATTTTTCCAGGTCACCCTGAATTTCCTTTACACCCGTGGCAGTGATTTTGACATCACTGGAGTTCTGAATTTGTACGGAAAGATGAGATGCGCGGTCAACAGCCCAATCACTCATAAGGGAACGCGGTTTAAGAGTAATAGAATTATCGTTTCCATTCACCTCAAGTTTTACGTTGTTAGGAATGAGAATAGTTGCAGATAAACTTGCAAATCTATCAAATGGCCTGGCAGCTTCACTTGGCAATCCCTTTAAGTTGATATAAAGGGTGTCCCCTTTTTCTTTAATGGACACATAATCCTCTGATTCGGATACTAATTCCTCATTTTTTCCTGAAAGAGCGCGGTATGTACCAAATATCGCCAATTCGCTCTCGGGCGTCCCCTCTATTGTAAAAGGGGAATGCTCCGCATTTACGACTACTCTTTTAATGCTGTCACTCATTTTCTGTTCAAAGACTGGGAGCTCAAAGGTCCGCTCCTCTCGTTGTAAAACATCATTCAGTTTTTCCAAAATTCCTGTAGAGCTAATAATCGCAAAGCCAATTCCGACCGTCCCTAAAAAGCCTACAAAGAATATACTAAGAAAATCATATTTTAAAAAAGGTTTCTCCTGCTTTGTAAAGAGGAGAAATACTAATATTTCAATTCCAAGAATCATTAATATAATCGGCCACCATGACATCATCACATGTATAAGCTTGTAGCCTAAAATTTGTGATAAAAGAAGAATGATCCCAAGCATAAGGAGCGATGCCCCCATGGAAAATGTTCCAACACGCCAGGTCCTCATTGGAAAACCACCTTTCTTTATTAAAATATGGAAGGGTTAATCTTTCATGCAAGATGTTACTAGAACCTCTCTTTGATTCCCTTCCTGCGCATTTTCCCACGCAAACGGGCACCTATCTCGCTTTCTGATTCCCTTCCTTCGCTTTTTTCCACGTGATCAGGCATCAATCTCGCTATCTGATGCCCTTCCTTCGCCTTTTTCCACACGAACGGGCACCAGTGAAACTCTATTCCTCTGATATCTCTATTTTCTTCTCCTTTTTTCCTGTAAGCAGCTTCAAGCCCCCGCCAATTAAGAGGATACAAACAACAGCTGTTTGGAAATAGCGCTCGAACCAATAGCGAATATCAATATTGATGGCATTCATTAGCATTGGTGATAGAACAGGCAGAAGAATATTCGTTGTTAAATAATACAGACCAAGGAGCACGAGACCAATGCCGATCCATTTCTGATGATTAAATAAGTAGGAAATGATGGGCGTGTCCTCAAGCGGTTCATCTTCGTATCTTGAAGCTTTTTGTAAGCCATCGAAAAAGCTGTAAAACCAGATAATTGGAATTAAAAATAAGAAAATACCTAATCTTAATACGTCTAAAATATAGATGGAGAATAGAAAAGCAGCCATTAATTGAATTCCACGGCGCTGTAAGCCAATATATAGATGGCCAGCTCCAGGGAAAACGGAAAATAAAGTAGCGATGGCTTTACTTTTCTTCCCTTCCTCTCTTCGGGATTCGAAGTCTTCTAAGATGGTGCGGTCTACAAGCTGTTCACCGCGCTGCTTCTTATTTAATTGCTGAATGGCATCAAAAAACCCGTACACCCAAATGACAGGCAAGATCGCCCAAAAAATCAAGAATTCGTCTCTATGGGTCAATATCGCCACAAAAAACACCATAATCGCTAAGCCCATAAACGCAATTAATAAGGTAATCCCCCGGTTCATTAAGCCGAGTTGAAAATGCCCCACACCGGGAATAAAGGATAATAAAATCGTACGAAACCGTTCATACTCCATTTCACTTCCAGCCGAACCAGATTCGACAGGCATTGCTTCCTTGCGATGCAACATTCTAGATGCCGAAATCCCTGTATCAACTAGATTGACAAGATAAAGAATCACTCCAATGATGACAATCACGAAAGCGACGTCCCCTTCACCATGTGCGGCAAAGAAAAAGGTAATCGCAATCAAGAAAAACTCCCCGAACATGTAAATAAGACCCCAAAATATCTTCCCTAAATAAAGTAAACCGCCACCAGGGAAAAATCCCAATAAAAACGCGATAATCGGATTTTTCATTATTTATTAGCCTCCTTGCTATCTTTATCTAATGAATCCATCCAGGCGAAGGTTTTATCTACAATTCCTTCTGTAACCGATGTTCTTTTTTCCTGGAAGCTTGGTGTTTGGACACTTACGGTATATTGTGTAATCGACTGGAAAACGCCAGTTGTCATAAGTAAAATGGTCATGGCCGCTGCGACTGTATAGTGAAATATCGCCGTTTGATAAAAAGGCCGGCTTTCCTTCCTCTTATTCACGACCTTTACTGAAGGAGGATGACTCTCAGCTATCTGCGCCATGATTGAATTAGTAAATTCAATTTCATTCTCAATCTCCGGCAATTCGCTTTCCGCTACCGTCACCGCCTCTAGATATAAATCCAAGCATTGGTCACAAGTATAAAGATGGTTTTCATACTCCTCACGGACGTCCTGATCGAATTCATTTTTCACGTATTTCATCCACTCTTCTATTGAATAATGCCTCATGAAAAATCGTCCTCCTTCCAATGCTTCTTCATCCAATTGCGGGCACGGTAAAGCTTCGTCTCAATTGTCTTCACTTGAACATTTTGTTCCGCAGCCATTTGCTGATACGTCTTATCCGCAATGTAAAAATCGTAAATGACGTTTCGATAATTTTCAGGCAGCTCATGGAGCTTTTCACGAACACGGGAAACTTTTTCTTTATGTATAATCTCGTCCTCTACACTTTCCCATCGATTCCCCAATATTTCTCTTTCCGCCAAATCTATTATATCTTCTTGACTCCGATTCTGCTTCCTCTTTACATCAATTGCATGATTTACTGCAATTCTCGTAATCCATGTTTTAAACCCTTGATTTTCATATTGGGAGAGAGAGGTGTAAATCTTAATAAAAACTTCTTGTGTGGCATCTTCCGCTTCTTTTTGGTTTCTTAATACAGCGTAGATGGTCCGGAACAAATCATTGCGGTACTTTTCAACCAAAAGCCGAAATGCATGGTGATTGCCGCTTTTTACTTTTTGGATTAGAACTTGGTCGCTAATCGCTCTCTCCCCCTTTCTGACAGCTTCCACCCTAATAGACGAAAGTCAGGTGCTCTATCCCTACACTAAAAAGGTAATTTTTTTTAAAAAAATATAATGGCATAGAAAAACGCTTAGAAAATTGGCTTCCCAAGCGTTTTCGACAAATGTATTTTATTAAAATTGCCAAATATAAAAAACTAATGCAAATAATGATAGGATGGTAGCTATCACGTATATAAAGGTGAGATTCCTTGTATTCCGTTTAGCTGATTTTCTGTAATTAGGATCACCTTTAGTAATAAATATAATAGTAGTAATAATTGCGATAATGGTAAGGACGATCACAAAAAATATCGCTCCTGTCATCAAACTCCTACCCCCTTAAACTATATTTCCCACATATAAATAGTGAAAATCTCTTTATATAAAAGATATCATTTCTTAGTATGATATATAAGTGATTTACATCACACATTTGCCTATCTCAGAAATTTCCGCACAAACAGAAATCAATCCATGGTAAGATAAAATTAATTACTTTACCAAATGCATGGAAATCCCTACCCACTATTTTCCCATAAAGTGAAACTTCAATCAATGGGGGGCCGACACACAGGACGTGCTAGTGCAGACGTTGCGACAGGATGTTGCGCTCTTAATCTGCCCTCATCGCGCCCATTGATTGTTAGTTGCGGCCCACA
>NZ_JBALPC010000178.1:0-1869 GCF_036965225.1 Bacillus sp. JJ1474
AAACCTCCACTGATTGAAGTTTCACTTTATTGTTTAAATATTCCGTAAAAAGAGATATGATAAGATTATCGATTATTATTTAGGGATTCGAAGTATTGAATAAATATAGTGCTAACACTCGAAAACAGCTTTGGAGGAAGACGAATGTTAAAGGTATTATCCTATTTAAAGCCCTACCGGATAGCGGTAGCTGTTGCGCTTGCCTTAACGCTGACAGAGCTTGCTGTCGAACTTGTTCAGCCCTTGTTCATGGCAAAGATTATTGACGAGGGTATTTTAAAAAGTGATCTATCTGTTGTTATTAAATGGGGAAGCATCATGCTTGTATTTTCACTTATTTCTTTAGCGGCAGGTGTTCTCAATTCCTTTTATGCAGCCCATGCAAGTCAGAGCTTTGGATTTGATATTCGCAGAAGCCTATTTGAAAAGGTGCAATCTTTTTCTTTTGCCAACTTTAATCTATTTCCAGCATCATCTCTAATTACGAGGATGACGAATGATATCACCCAAATCCAAAATACGTTATTTATGAGTCTGCGAATTATGCTTCGGGCTCCACTGATGATTATTGGCGGGCTTTTCATGGCATTTTTCGTCAATGTGAAGCTGGCACTTATTTTATTCATAGTTGTTCCTTTTTTATTTATTTTTCTAAAGTGGCTCATGAGCATCGGGGGAGCTCTATTCAAAACGGTCCAGGAAAAATTGGACACAGTGAATGGTGTCATGCGAGAAACCTTAACAGGTATTAGGCTAATAAAAGCTTTTATTAGAAGGAAGCACGAAGTAAAACGTTTTACACGTGCAAATGAGGATTTAAAGGATCAAACGATTAAGGCATTGAGATTAATGGAAATTACGATGCCTGTGCTATTGATTATTATGAATATCTCGATTTTAGGTGTGCTCTGGTTTGGAAGCATCCAGGTGAATAGCGGCGGAGTCAAGGTAGGGGAAGTGGTTGCTATTGTCAACTATGCGACTAGAATTACCGGGGCATTCTCGATTTTTTCCTTTATTATTATGGCTTTTTCCCGTGCTCATGCTTCTTCCAATCGGATTGTTGAAGTTCTTGATGCAAAGGTGGATCTTTCTGATCAGGAAGATGCCGATTCAACTTTCTATGTAAAAGAAGGGAAGGTTGAATTTAAGCATGTTTCCTTTCAATATCCAGATACAGAATCACCGGCGCTTACGAATATTACTTTTACTGTAAACCCTGGACAAACGGTGGCGATATTAGGGGCAACCGGCTCAGGAAAAACCTCTCTATTTCAGCTTATTCCAAGACTTTATGATGTGAATGATGGGGAGGTTCTGATTGATGGAATCAATGTCCGTGAAATGAAAATGGAAAATCTGCGCAGGAAAATTGGATTTGTGCCACAGGAAGCTGTTTTGTTTACTGGTACAGTAAAAGAAAATATTGCATGGGGAAAAGAAAATGCCTCTATGGACGAAATCATTGAAGCAGCAAAAGATGCCCAAATCTATGAGACCATCAAAGGATTTCCAAATATGTTTGAAGCGAAGCTTGGGCAAAAGGGAGTGAATCTTTCAGGGGGGCAAAAGCAGAGACTATCCATTGCGAGGGCCCTAGTTAGGAAGCCCAAAATTCTTCTTCTAGACGATAGCACAAGTGCTTTAGATAGGAGAACAGAGGCAAAGTTACTTGAAGCTTTAAAGAATTATACATGTACGACCTTCATTATCACACAAAAAATCAGCACTGCGATGGAGGCAGACCGGATTTTACTTCTGGAGGAAGGGAAACTCCTAGCAGAAGGAACCCATGAATCCCTGTTAGAGAAATCTCCACTCTATCGAGAAATCTTCCGATCTCAAATGAGAGAGGAGAGAAGAAATTAT
>NZ_JBALPC010000178.1:1884-21973 GCF_036965225.1 Bacillus sp. JJ1474
ATGAAAAAACCGTTTCAATATAAGAAAAATCTTCCTTTAAATGAAAAATTTCATGATAAGGCAAGGGGAAAACAAAAAACTAAATCAAGAAATTACAAACAAACGATAAAAAGAATCTGGCAATTTCTTTCCTATAATAAAGGTCTATTATTTCTAGTTCTTTTAATGGTTCTTATTAGTTCATTTTTAGGGCTGCTAGGTCCCTTTTTAGTTGGAATGGCCATTGATAAATATATTGTGACTAAAAGCAGCGATGGCTTTATTACACTCCTTTTTGGACTGGCAGGAATTTATGCTGTTTACTCGCTTTCCCTTTGGTTTCAAAATTACTGGATGATTGGAATTGCGCAAAACACAGTCTTTGAAATGAGAACAAATCTTTTCAAGCATTTGCATAAGCTGCCTATTCCCTTCTTTGATAAACGACAGCATGGAGAATTAATGAGCCGAATTACAAATGATATTGAAAATGTCAGCTCTACATTAAACAGCTCAGTCATTCAGATTTTTTCTAGCATCCTTACCCTTATTGGCACGGTGTCAGTTATGCTTTGGCTAAGTCCGCTATTGACTTTGCTGACCTTAACGATTGTTCCACTTATGTATTTAGGGATGAAGTGGATTACGAAGCGGACAGGGGTATTATTTAAAGAGCAGCAGAGAAATCTCGGTGAACTGAATGGATTTATTGAGGAAACTATATCTGGGCAAAGAATAATTAAAACTTTTTCCCAGGAACAGAGAGTAACGGATGAGTTTGTAGAAAAAGCAGAGAGGCTAAGGGGTGCAGGATATTGGGCGCAGACGTATTCGGGTTTTATTCCAAAACTGATGAACTTCCTAAACAATCTTAGCTTTGCAATCATCGCAGGTATAGGTGGAATCTTTGCATTAAAAGGACTGATTTCCATCGGGGCCATTGTCATTTTTACAGAATACTCCCGCCAGTTTACCCGTCCATTGAACGACTTAGCTAACCAGTTTAATACACTTCTCTCAGCAATTGCTGGAGCAGAAAGGGTATTTGATATTCTTGATGAAGAGGTCGAATCTCAAAATGAATACGCCCTTCAAGAAATTTCAAATGTAAGAGGAGAGATTGAATTTCGCGATGTAAACTTTTCTTATGAAGAGGAAGGCAACACGGTAAGAAATATGAATCTTCATGTTTTTCCTGGTGAGACCGCTGCATTTGTCGGACCTACAGGTGCTGGTAAAACAACAATGATTAATCTCCTGTCACGATTTTACGAGGTGGACAGTGGCAGTATTCTTATCGATGGTCAGCCTATTTCGGAAATAAAGAAAGAAAGCTTGCGAAGGCATATGGGATATGTATTGCAGGATTCCTTTTTGTTTCAAGGAACGGTTATGGAGAATATTCGTTACGGAAGGCTTGAAGCAACTGACGAGGAAGTGGTCAAGGCAGCTCAAATGGCAAATGCACATTCATTTATTATGAAGCTGCCTGATCAATACAACACATTATTAAACCAAGACGGAAATGGCATTAGTCAGGGGCAAAAACAGTTATTATCCATTGCAAGGGCATTTCTGGCTAACCCGTTAATTCTCATTTTAGATGAGGCTACAAGCAGTATTGATACGATAACTGAATTGAAAATCCAGGACGCATTGCTGGAGTTAATGAAGGGCAGAACAAGCTTTGTCATTGCACACCGATTAAATACAATACAAAATGCAGATCGAATTTTTGTGCTTCATGAAGGAGAATTGATTGAAGAGGGAACACACGAGTCACTACTTAAGCAAAAGGGTTTTTATTATCATTTGCATGGACAGACAGAGCAAAAAGCAAACGTTTAATAATAGAAGGGCATGAATAAATCATTTCGATTTTTCATGCTTTTTTTCTATTGAAGCCAATTATCATGCACTTAAGTATCCACTGTTTATTAACAACTAAAAGGCAATGATAATAAATGCTCCACAGCTTTATCCACAGAAAATATTCCACGAAACCTTTCTATGAAAGGACCTTTAAGTAGTTACCCACACTACCCACAATGCTATGTGCAACTACATGTTCAAATATTAGCCATAATTTAATTTATATTTGTGAAAGATTAGTGAAAGCCATTGGCAAATGATGAAAAAAGGATTATATTAAGAGTGTAGAAAGAAAGTGAAAAACTTCACAAAGTGAATTGCTTCCTTTCTAGAATAAAGCTGGCCGGCTTTCAATTAATGTAAATGAAAAATTTTTTTAGCGAACTATGTGAATTAATTCACAAACAAATATATTTAAATAGGAGAGGATTATTGTGAAATGGTGGAAAACTCCGCAAGCAGCGATTGCATGGACTGTGTTAAGAATTTGGTTAGGAATTCAGTGGATTGAAGCAGGGTGGGGTAAAGTAACAGGCGGTTTTGAAGCTGGTGGATTTATACAAGGAGCCATTGCCAAAGCGGGAGGCGATCACCCGGCAGTACAAGGCTGGTACGCAGCATTTTTAGAAAACTTTGCTTTACCGAACGCAGATTTATTCAGTACCCTAGTTGCATATGGTGAAGTTCTAGTAGGAATTGGACTTATTCTTGGAGCAGCAACCATTCCAGCACTTATTGCAGGCGCATTTATGAACCTTAACTTTTTATTAGCCGGAACAACAAGCGTAAACCCTATCCTTTATACTACTGCCATTATTCTACTATTCACAGGTAGCGGTGCTTATTTCTGGGGCGTAGACAGAATTGCAATTCCATACGTTAAAAACCTTTTAGGAAAAGGCGGAAATACTACTGGAAAACAAGCAGCCTAATGGTTAATAGTAATAAGCAGCAAGGAGCCAGTCCTTGCTGCTTATTTTTTTACGATTTTCTTTTCTTTCCTTTAACTCTTTGATTCGCAGCATTGGCACGAGCTTGAGCCTCAAGATCTGCCTGATCGGCTAGCTCTTGTGAGAATTCCTCATCGATGCCATCAGATTTCATATTTTTTGGTACTTGTGGAAGTGAAGCTTTATTTTTGTCTCGAGATCTTTGTCCGCGTGAACGACCCATTGCAAAAACCCCTTTCAACAATAAAGTACGGAAACCAAAAGTTGCTTCCGTATTTTATTGTTAACAATCCTGCCAAAAATATAGATGGGAATTAATGCTTTGGTCTGTCCACATAACCGCCAGCTCGGTCAGCCATTTTGAATTCGCGGGAGTATAGAACCTCTTGAGTTGCTGATAATGATCGTTTCTTCTTATCCTTTGTTTTTTTATCCAAATGGATCACCCTTTCAAAAAAAATAAGGTAAAAATTCACACCATCCTTATTTTTCCCTTAAGTGAAAAGTTTGATACTAGCTTTTAGTAGATATCTGCTAAAGCTTTATGTAAATGCTTAAAGAGAAACGGATAGCCATTGGATGCAAGCTTTTCAGGGAGTACCTTTTGTCCTTCAAGTACGAGCACGCTCATTTCACCTAGCAAGGATTTTAATGCAAATCCTGGTGCAGGTATCCAATGTGGACGCTGCAGTGTCTTCCCTAGAATTTGCCCAAATTCTTTCATTCTGACAGGATGAGGTGCGGTAAAATTAACGGGGCCCTCCATATTTTTATTTTCCATACAAAAAATGATGCCGTTTACAACATCTCTTAGATGAATCCAAGAAACCCACTGTTCACCCGATCCGACTTTTCCTCCGGCAAAAAGTTTATAAGGAAGGGCCATTCTTGGAAGAGCCCCATCAGTCTTATCAAGAATAATGCCAAAACGGCAGCAAACGGTACGAATGCCTAACTCCTTTGCTTTAAATGCTTCAGTCTCCCATTTCTGTACAGTAATTGAAAGGAAGTCTGCTCCCTTTTCTGAAGAGTCCTCCGAAAAAGTATTTGTAGGTGAAGTGCCATAATATCCGATAGCACTGGCATTTATTAAAATTTTTGGCTTTTTATTCAAATGTACTAAAATCCTCAATACTTCTCTTGTTGCAGAAATCCGGCTATCCAGAATTCTCTTCTTGCGGGTTTCCGTCCATCTCCCGCTATTAATGGATTCACCTGCTAGATTTATTAAACCATCGATCCCTTCTAATTTTTCTTCTGGAACATCCCCATCATTTAACCATGAGATATATTTAATCTTATCAGTGTTATTTCTTATACTTGCATCTCTCGTTAGGATAAAAATTTCATGCCCGTTCTTTACTAATTCCTTTGCCAATGCTCCACCAATAAAGCCAGTTCCGCCAGTCAAAGCAATCTTCATGGATCTATCCTCCGTAATTAATCTTTTTCATTACATGTTCTCTATATATTTCATAAATCCTTTTTCAAATATGGTACATTAAAGATGAGGTGATAAATATGCCTATCATTACAAAAATTTCTGTACAGGAAAAAAATAAAGATCGTTATAATATTTTTTTGGATGAAAAATATGCCTTTAGCGTGGATGAAGATGTAATTATTAAGCACAGCCTAAAAAAAGGCATGGAGCTGGACGAATTTTCTATATCTGAAATTGCTTATCAAGATGACATTCGCAAAGCGTATAACAGAGCTATCCAATACTTATCAAAAAGAATGAGATCGGAAAAAGAAATACGCCAATATTTAGCTGAAAAAGATGTAGCCGAAATGATTATTCGGGAAGTTATCCATAAATTATATGAGTATCAATTTTTAGATGATAAAGAGTATGCCATCGCTTTTGTTCGGACGTCAATGAATACAACTGACAAAGGATCAAGAATCATTCGTGGAGAGTTGCGAGATAAGGGCATAACTGAAAATTTGATCGAATTAGCTATGAGGGAATACTCTTATGAAAACGAATTCGAAACCGCACTTAAGCTCTGTGAAAAATTTGTACAAAAAAATTCTAAAGACTCTTCTAGGGTGATGAGGCAAAAGCTTGAACAGATGCTTTATAGAAAAGGCTATTCAATGGAAATGATTCAAGCAGCCATTACTGAAACAGATACGGACAAAGGTGAAGATCTGGAAATGACGGCACTTCGTTCTCATGCTGAAAAGGCACATCGGAAATTTTCCGCTCTAAGTGATTTTGAATATGAGCAAAAAATGAAACAGACGCTGTATCGTAAGGGATTTTCTATCGAATTGATCGAGCAAATGATCGAGGAATTGAAGGAATAGTTTTTTTTTATAAAATGACTCTCTTTAAGGTGCCAGGCACCTTTGCTAATCCTGAGCCCGCATCTGTTATGATGATGGAATTCATCCTTAAAACACCCCAATCCGTTTGCCTTAATCACATATTGTATCAAATCTGAAGATTATCTGCTGTAGCTTTTTCCCTTTTCTAATTGTTAGATTTTCAATATACTTTACTATGGATACTATTAGGATAACCTTTAACTTAGAAAAGGTGCATGACAGGAAGGTGAATACAATGCAGGATAAAAGATATAGCGATATGACAGCGTATGAACTACAGCAGGAAATATCAAAGCTAAATGAAAAGGCAAGAAAAGCAGAACAAATGGGAATGGTCAATGAGTATGCTGTGCTTGAAAGAAAGGCAGTAATGGCAAAAGCCTATTTATTGAACCCAGATGATTATAAAGCGGGGGAGATTTACGAAATTGAAGGGGACCCTGGCGCTTACTTTAAGATTGATTATATGAATGGAGTGTTTGCCTGGGGATTTCGTTTGAAAGGCAGTGAAGGGGAAGAGGCCCTTCCAATTTCAATGCTGAAAAAAAGCTGAGAGAGGGAGAATTTCCCTCTCTCCAATTCTGCTATGATCTTTTCCTTGTTTCCGCCTCTAAAATGACGAGGTTTTGAGTGAGCTGAGTCTCGCCGTTTATTTGTGAATGAGCATGTTTTGGACGGAAATTTGGTGCTTTAATTTTTGAGTTAAAGAAATTCCGCGGTTTAGCCATTATACAGCCTCCTCATTTTGAAAAAAGTTTAAAATTCGGGTGTATCACTATCGCGGTTTGAAGATGCTCTCATTCTTTCTTGGGGTTGTGTATTAATTGTTCCGTCTGCCCTTGTAGATGCATATTCCGCTTTCGCACGGGGCTCTCCGCCAAATTTATTTTTGATTTGGTTTGGGAAGTTTCTTGCTTTATTACGCACCATTAAAACTCCTCCTGACAAGGGATGTAAGTGCGTGAAAAACAAATGCGATTGGCAAATGCTCATCACGTAATAATAGTATTAACTTTTCACTAAACTGTATGATGGTCTTTTATTGGAAAGAGGTCATGAAAATGAATGAATATCAAAAGAGATTATATGAAAGGCTTCTTGAGAAAAATAACTTCCTTTCAGCAAGTCTTGCCCAAACATGGGTTGAGCTGCTTTGGGATGATTTCGAAACGACCTATGCAAAAGCGGGCAGGAAATATCAGGGCAGTGAAATGACTGAAAAGGTTGTTAGTCAATGGATTGAACATTATGGTGATAAGCTGCATGAATTTGTTGCCGAAAATCCAAAGTATAAACACTTATTGGAAGAGGATCCGAAGAAGCTGCATTAAAAAATATCTGGCTAATAGAGCCAGATATTTTTCATTAACCAGGGATAATATCCAGTTTTTTACGGAGTTTCTCTTCACTGAAAATCCATCCCGTATAGGATGTGATTATTTCTAAATCCAGATTTAACTGCACAACAGCAACGAAGGGGTAATAATCATTGCTGCGATAACGAAGATCGATGAAACGAACTTCATAATATTCATCATATTCGTCAATTTCCCAACGATAAACAGGAGAAAAGGATAAAAAGGCAGACAGGTTTTTATCTTTTTTAGCAACCTCCAATACTGGTGTTTCAGGCACAGGGACCCGATAAAATTGATCGATAATTTTCACTTCATGATTTTCTGCGCGTCCGACAAAAAATTGGTGCTTATTCATGACAGCAATCCGCCATTTATTGTATTTCATTGTTGGGGCAATAATGATATCAGTTGCATCAGGTATCATTCTTTTTACCTCATTATGAACTTTCTTTTGAGCCCTAAATCGAAGAATATAATAGAAAATCAACATGACGTAAATAGGCAGAAATGTATATCCAGGATGTGCACCAAATGCCCATATTAGAATGCCAACGATATGAATTCCAAATATATATGGATCAAATGTATTGATAACTCCTAATGCGATCCATTTTGATGAAAATGGCCTTAAGGCTTGGGTCCCATAAGCATTGAAAATATCAACAAAAACGTGGAGAAAAACAGCGATAAACGTCCAAATCCAAAGATGGAGTAAATTCGCACCTGGAAAGAAAGGGTAGATGACGGAAGTAAGTACTATAGGCCAAAGGAGAACAGCAGGAATAGAATGGGTAATCCCGCGATGATTGCGTATATAGACAGCGTTGCTTCTTAGCTTTAATACTGTATCAATATCGGGGATTTGTGAACCGACAATGGCCCCAATCATTACGCTCGTTGTTGTAGCTGAATTTTCTGCTACGACCGGATCAAGAGTAGCTATTCCAGCTAAAGCGAGACCCATTACAATATGTGTGCCTGTATCCAAGAGGAAAAACCTCCTTATTATAGAAAACATTATAGGGTTAATTTTATTATGTTTTTGCTTGTTTCACCACAAAAAGATGTTAAATTTATAAGAGTTGCTTAATTGAAGCAAAAAGTTCAAATATTGTTTACAATCAAAGAATGCAATCTCCTAGAAATGTGTGTCAAACATATAAACATACGTCTATATAATTTTCCCGTTTTAACGATTGTTAATCCTTTTTAAAGGATTGTACTACTTTTTTACAATATCTTGGAGGAGAAAAATTGAATAAAAATCAATTAGAAGAGCTTAAACATATAGATATAAACACCTTTCAGCACGATTTAATCAGTTGGTTTCGAGCTGAACAAAGAGACCTGCCCTGGAGAAGAGACAAGGACCCTTATAAAGTTTGGGTTTCAGAAATTATGCTTCAGCAAACACGAGTTGACACGGTCATTCCCTATTTTAATCGGTTTATAGAGCTGTTTCCGACAACTAAAGCCTTAGCGGAGGCTGAGGAAGATAAGGTGCTGAAGGCTTGGGAAGGATTGGGCTATTATTCTCGGGCGAGAAATCTGCAAACGGCAGTCAGGGAAGTCGAGGAAAAATACGGAGGGAAGGTTCCAAATAATCAAAAGGAAATTTCTTCGTTAAAAGGAGTAGGACCTTACACTTCTGGGGCTATTCTTAGCATCGCTTACGGGCTTCCAGAACCTGCAGTTGATGGAAATGTAATGAGGGTTTTATCAAGAATATTATCAATATGGGAGGATATTGCAAAGCCATCGACTAGGAAAACATTTGAAGAGGCGGTAAGAAAGCTTATCTCTCATGAAAATCCGTCCTATTTTAATCAAGCTTTGATGGAGCTCGGAGCCTTAATCTGTACTCCTACATCCCCAAAGTGTTTATTATGCCCGGTTCGCGAGCATTGCCACGCCTTCCACGCTGGAACACATACTGAGCTTCCCGTTAAAACGAAAAATAAAAAACATCGTCATGTCCGTATTGCAGCTGCGGTTCTAACAAATGAGGAAGGTCGAATTCTAATTCATAAAAGGGATGATCAAGGGCTGTTGGCGAATCTATGGGAGTTTCCAAATGCAGAAATTCTCTTGCCTTATGAACACGAAGCTAATCAGTTAGTGGAAGTAGTGAAACAGCAGTTTCAGGCTGACGTTCAAGTCAACGAAATGATCGGGCAAATTGAGCATGTCTTCTCCCACTTGACGTGGAATATCAATGCTTATAAGGGTAAGCTGCTTACATTTGAAAAAGAAGCAGATGATTTGAAGCTCGTTACGCTGGAGGAAATGGAACAGTATGCCTTTTCTGTTTCTCATCAGAAAATATTAAAGCAATTTATGGAATCAATGACTGATACCTTAATGTAGAAAGGTCCAATGTAAGAGTTTTTGATAAAGGACTTTAAAACCCTATCATTGAATCCTTCAATGTAAGTGTAAATAATAAAAGGTCACATTGACGAACTCAATGTGACCGCTAATTACATCCTCAGCAGTCAAATATCCAACATTACTCACATCATGACCTCTTCGTATTCTTTAACCCCCCGCGATTTTGGATTTCCTCCATAATTTCCCTTTGGATCGTTTGACCCTCCGCATTTAAATACGGGACAATTTGCTGGAAGGAATGGTGAAAATAAGTTAGCTCCTGATCTTCCCAATCTGTTTTGGACATCATTGACAGCTCAGTCATGTCTCGGCCGTTATACATAATCCTCTTCCTTTCATCTATCATATTTAGTATTGTTCTGATCTCAATTGCTACATATACATGAAAAAGATAAAATGGGCATTAGAAGAATTTGGCGAAATGTTAGTGATTTTTTCATAACACTGCCAATATGAAGAAAGGAATTGAGACAATGGCACAAAAAGTAGCATTAGTAACTGGGAGCAGCAGGGGAATTGGAAAAGCAACAGCTATCAGATTGGCAAAGGATGGCTATGATATTGTCATTAATTATGCGAGAAGCAAAACTGCTGCAATGGAAACAGCTGCGGAAATTGAAGCATTAGGAAGAAAGGCTTTAATTGTAAAAGCAAATGTCGGTGACGTAGAGAAGATAAAAAAGTTATTTCAGGAGATTGATCAGGAATTTGGCAGGTTAGATGTTTTTGTAAATAATGCCGCTTCTGGGGTTTTGCGCCCCGCAATGGAGCTTGAAGAATCTCACTGGGACTGGACAATGAATATAAATAGCAAGGCTTTATTATTTTGTGCCCAAGAGGCCGCAAAGCTAATGGAAAGAAACGAAGGAGGCAAAATTGTCAGCATCAGCTCGTTAGGCTCCATTCGCTATTTGGAAAATTATACAACTGTAGGCGTTTCGAAAGCCGCTTTAGAAGCCTTAACAAGATATTTGGCTGTTGAGCTTGCTGCTAAAAATATTACTGTAAATGCAGTATCAGGAGGTGCTGTAGATACAGAGGCACTCACACATTTTCCAAATCGAGAAGAACTTCTAGCCGAAGCAAGGAAAAAAACACCAGCTGGGAGAATGGTTGAAATTGAAGATATGGTGAATGCGGTTATGTTTTTATTAAGTGATCAATCAAGCATGATTTGTGGCCAGACAATTATTGTTGATGGGGGAATATCCTTACTCGTTTGATTAAGTGTTGAAATGAGACTTTGCCATGATTAACAGCCGATAGTAGAGAGGACAAGATATTTTCCACCCCAGCTGCAGTTTTTTAAAATTCTAGGATATTTTTTCTGCGCTTGGTTAAATTAAAGAGCGTGGAGGTGATAATCATGGCAAAACAACCAAACCAATCTCAAGCTGGAACTAACATTCAACAAGTTAGACAACAAAACGCTCAATCTGCTGGTGCTGGAGCAGCTGGTGCTCAAGGCCAGTTCGGTACAGAGTTTGCTAGCGAAACGAATGCTCAAGAGGTTAGACAACAAAACCAACAAGCTGAAGCTAAAAAAGCTCAAAACTCTGGTCAGCAAAGTCAGTAATTTAAATGGAAGGCGCTCTTCATTCGAAAGGGCGCCTTCTTTTTTTTGCTTGTTATCTCCTTTACAAGTCTATTCGATCGGGCTTGCGGATATAATGCTCTAGTATGGCAGTACTTTGATTTCCTTCAGCCCTTCTTTTTTCGACAAAACCTCTATTTAATCAACAGAAGTAGTCAAAGGAAAGACAAGGTTATGAGCGAATACATACAAAAGAAAAATAAATGGGACGGTGAAACAATCAAATGAAAAACTTTAACCATTTAGTATCCGAACAAATGCAAACGATGGAAAAGCTTCTATTTCTCCAAAGTGAACTTGAGCGCTGTGAGGAAATAGAGGAGGAGCTCAATGCCCTCCAAGAAGAAACCGAGCTTGAAAGTATTCAAATCGAAATTTCGAATTTGCGAAAAGAGCTTAAAGACATACATCAGCTGTTCGAAACGCAAACAGAAGAGGTTATTCGCTCCTATCAGGATATGAAGGTAACCGTTTGACAATAGATCAATTAGATACGTAGATGAATATTTAATACTAGTGAATCGCAGCAAAAGTAAAATTTATATCCCTATACTGTTTTTCTTTCAGCCATTGACGATTTTCAATGGCTCTTTGTTTTAAATTTCTACTTAAACCGTTATAATAATAGAAAAAAGTATTCGTTCTTTGTTGCCTTTAATCATTTGTAAAATTTATTGGAGACATGAGTGGGATAAGATTATGGAAAAGTAAATGAGCTTCGTGCATATGATCTTCTTTTCTCACCTCTCATCTCCCGACAGTAGGAGGACAAGCCTTGTCTCTCTTATTTGGATAGGTTGCAAAGCCCGGGATTTATTGAAAGTAGGGGAAAATGAATGGCCGTACCCAGAGAAGGAGAACCAGTACAAATTCATAGCTATAAACATAATGGGCACATCCATCGCGTCTGGGAGGAAACAACCGTTTTAAAAGGAACACAAAATTTGGTCATTGGTGGAAATGACCGGACTGTTGTAACGGAATCTGACGGAAGGACATGGATTACGAGAGAACCAGCAATATGTTATTTTCACTCCCAATATTGGTTTAATGTCATTGGAATGATTCGCGAGGATGGGATTTATTATTACTGCAATATTAGTTCCCCATTTATTTTTGACGGGGAAGCAGTGAAATATATTGATTATGACCTGGATATTAAGGTTTTTCCAGACATGACCTTCAATCTGCTCGATGAGGATGAATACGAGAAGCATCGTCAGGAAATGAATTATCCCGAGCCTATCGACCATATTTTAAAATCCAATGTCGATCAATTAATTCATTGGATTCGTCAAAGAAAAGGTCCATTTGCACCCGATTTTATTGATATTTGGTATGAAAGATATCTTACCTACAGACGCTAATGAAATTGAATGGAAAGCACTAATTGTCACGCCTGTTGACCAATGAATCAACAGGTTTTTATATGTTTAAAAAAGGTAAGAGGGGGAAACAAGTTGGACAGCATCCGGCGTTATATGCATTTTGTTAAGCCATATCGCCTGCAGATTATCATCACGCTCATCATTGGAATCATTAAGTTTGCGATTCCCCTATTAATTCCATTACTAATCAAATATGTTATTGATGATATTGTAGGGAGCCCGAACTTGAGCAGTACTGATAAGACAGGCAGTTTAATCAAAATAATGGGCATAATGATTATTATTTTTGTCATTATTCGGCCGCCGATTGAGTATTATCGGCAGTATTTTGCCCAATGGGTAGCGAGCAAAATTTTGTATGATATTCGTGATAGATTATTTACACATATACAAAAGCTAAGCTTTAAATATTATGCAAACACGAGAGTTGGCGAGGTCATATCAAGAGTGATCAACGATGTTGAACAAACAAAGACATTTGTTATTACTGGATTAATGAATTTATGGCTCGATATTGCCACTATCGTCATTGCCGTAGCGATCATGATGAAAATGGATTTTACCTTAACGCTCGTTTCGTTAATTCTTTTTCCGTTTTATGGGTTTTCCGTACGGTACTTTTTTGGCAACTTAAGGAAGCTGACGAGAGCACGATCACAAGCATTGGCTGAGGTGCAAGGCTATTTGCACGAACGGGTTCAGGGGATGGCTGTTATAAAAAGCTTTGCCATTGAAGATTATGAACAAACTCAATTTGATAAGCAAAATGATAATTTTCTAACAAAAGCGATTGATCATACAAAGTGGAATGCAAAGGCATTTGCCGTTGTTAACACCATAACAGATGTTGCCCCTTTACTTGTCATTGGCTACTCAGCCTACCAGGTCATTCAGGGAGATTTATCTACAGGAACAATGATGGCCTTCATTGCTTACATTGATAGATTATATAATCCACTCAGAAGACTTGTAAATTCATCAACAACATTAACCCAATCCATTGCCTCTATGGACAGGGTGTTTGAATTAATAGATGAAAAGTATGATATTGATGACGCCCCGAATGCAGTAGAATGCAAGGCTGTGAAAGGAGATATAGACTTTGAACAAGTAAGCTTTGCTTACGATAAAAAGGAAGACCTTGTCCTTAAAAATATTACTTTAAATGTAAAAAAAGGAGAAACCATTGCTCTTGTTGGGATGAGCGGGGGAGGAAAGTCTTCATTAGTAGGGTTAATTCCGAGGTTTTATGATGTAACAGAGGGAAAAATCCTTCTAGACGGAAAAGATATCCGGTCATTTAAGGTTCGCTCCTTACGGGATAAAATCGGAATGGTTCTTCAGGATAATATCCTCTTTAGTGAGTCAGTCAAAACAAATATTTTATTAGGAAAACCGGGAGCTTCAGATGAAGAGGTTATTGAAGCTGCGAAGGCTGCTAATGCTCATGAATTCATTATGAATTTGCCAAATGCCTATGATACGAAGGTTGGAGAACGCGGAGTCAAGCTGTCAGGCGGCCAGAAGCAGCGTGTAGCGATTGCAAGAATATTCCTCAAAAATCCGCCAATCTTAATTTTGGACGAAGCTACTTCGGCATTGGATTTAGAAAGCGAGCATTTAATTCAGGAAGCATTAGAAGAGCTTGCTAAGGACCGAACAACCTTTATAGTCGCCCACAGACTATCAACAATCACACATGCAGATCGAATTATCTTAATTGAGCATGGAGAGATTTCCGAAGTGGGCAGCCATGAAGAACTAATGAAAATGCAAGGCAATTATTATAAGCTTTTTCAAGTGCAACAGCTTGAAAGTTAAAAAAAGAGCATCCGCGCTGGATGCCCTTTTTTCGCTTATTTCTCAATCGACATTTCATTTGCTTTTTTATGATAGGTTTGGAAGCTAGTGATTAACTTATCAAGATGCTCGACTTGCTCATTATAGTCTATAATAACCGAGATGATTTGCATGTTGTGTGAGAGAATATCTTCATCCTCTAAGGAAGCTTCCTTCTTTTGAGATATAAAGAGGTTGAAGAGCTCTTTCCTATTTAGGAAGATGTCTCCCTCTTCAAAGATCACATTCGGGCGTACTTTTCCAATAAACTTTAACATGATATGTTCATGATGATGAATAAGACAGTCTAGCTGCTGCTGAATAGCATTTTGGTAATCCAAAGGCATTTCTTGAAGATCATTTTCAAAACGATGTAATTTCCTTAATGTATCCAGCGATCTTTTTACAGTAGAAATCATTTGCCGATAAATAACGAGCCTTCGTGATTTGGGAATCGTGTCCTTTTTGAAATAGTTTCGCTCTTCCTTATACATACTATATAAATGGTCAAGGTTTCTAACACTTGCCTTCATTTTCCCAATATCATTTTTTAGCAGTTTATGCTCGGAGGCATGTCTAATCGTAAGCCGTATCCATTTGGTCGTTTCTTCTGTAATATCAGAGATGCCGAAGTATAATTTTTTCTCATACTTTGGAGGCAGAAATAGCAAATTAACGATAAAAGCTGAAAAAACCCCTAACATGACAGTAGAAAACCTGATAAGAGCAAATTGGATAAATTCATCACTAGGTGTTTCCATGATGACTATCATGGTTACGAGTGCTAATCCGATTGTATTTTCTATTTTAAGCTTTAAGTTAATGGTAATTACAACGATTGCTGCTAACCCGATAATGAACATATCATTGCCGAATAATAGAACAAACACTACTGCCGTAAGTGCCCCAATCGCATTTCCCTGAACCTGTTCAATAATAGATAAGAAGGATCGGTAAATGGTCGGCTGAATCGCGAAAATCGCCGCAATGGCTGCAAATACTGGAGAAGGCAGCTGAAAAACCTGAGATAAAAATAATGATAGAATAATTGCGATTCCCGTTTTTAGTATGCGGGCGCCAAGCTTCATACTTATTTGTTTCCTTTCTATCAGAAGATGCCTTCTGTTTATTAACTTAAACTAGTAAAGGTAATCATAACGAATTAGTTGCTAAATTAACAAGCAAATCCTTTAAAAGTAATTTCAAGACCATGACATTAATGTACTATACATGGATATAAGGAGAAGTACAATGGGCATTTTCGTAAATTTTTTACAAGAGTTTGTACTATTTGTATTTAGAAAAAAGGAGCGAAAAAAAATCGCTCCTACAATCATATGAATGAGATTAATATTTATTCTTCCCCTAAAGCTTGAAAGGCGTTTTGTACTGCATGAATCGTTGCTTCGATGTCTTCCTCTGTATGTGCGATTGTAAGGAACCATGCTTCATACTTGGATGGCGCCAGGTTGATTCCTTGTTTTAACATGAGCTTGAAGAATTTCGCAAACATTTCTCCGTCTGTGTTCTCTGCTTGTTCGTAATTAACAACTTTTTCATTCGTAAAATAGACTGTGAGCGCACCCTTCAAACGATTGATTGTAATAGGGATATTGTATTCCTTTGCAGCAGCTGCAATTCCTTCCTCAAGCAACGCTCCAAGTCTGTCGAGATACTCATATACACCCTTTTGCTGTAAAACCTCAAGGCATGCGATTCCTGATAAAATGGATGCCGGATTTCCTGCCATTGTTCCTGCTTGATAGGCTGGTCCCAATGGAGCCACTTTTTCCATGATTTCTTTCTTCCCGCCGTATGCACCAATTGGCAAGCCACCGCCAATAATTTTTCCCATTGCAGTTAAATCAGGGGTAACGCCTAATAAATCCTGTGCACCTCCGTACATAAATCGGAAAGCGGTTATGACCTCATCATAAATAACAAGAGCACCTGCTGCATGTGTTAATTCATTAATTTGTTCCAAGAAACCTGGCTTTGGTTCAACAATACCGAAGTTCCCGACAATTGGCTCCACAAGAACGGCTGCAATTTCACTTCCCCATTTTTCTAATGCCTCTTTAAATGGCTCGATATCATTGAAAGGAACCGTAATAACCTCTTGAGCAATACTCTTTGGGACACCAGCTGAATCTGGCGTTCCAAGTGTGGCTGGTCCTGATCCTGCAGCAACTAGAACGAGATCAGAGTGTCCATGATAGCAGCCAGCGAATTTGATGATCTTGTCTCTGCCTGTATAAGCACGTGCCACGCGAATCGTTGTCATAACTGCTTCCGTTCCAGAATTAACGAAACGGACCTTTTCTAACGCTGGCATGGCTTCCTTGAGCATTGCGGCAAATTTAACTTCATGGGGAGTAGGTGTTCCGTATAGTACACCTGTTTCAGCAGCTTTCTTAATGGCTTCTGTTATGTGCGGATGGGCATGACCTGTAATAATGGGTCCATAAGCTGCTAAATAATCAATATATTGATTACCATCTACATCCCAGAAATATGCTCCTTGACCTCTCTCCATAACGACTGGGGCTCCGCCGCCAACAGCTTTATACGAACGGGAAGGGCTGTTCACTCCTCCGACAATATGCTCAAGTGCTTCTTTATGTATGCGTTCTGAATTTGTAAATTGCATGTGAATCCTCCTTGATTTAGGTGCTAACTTATCATATCTTATCATGTTTTGGGACTAGAATGCTTCGTTTCATAATTGCGACTTTTCTTAAATGTACAGGCTGTCATATGGATTTAACGATAAGCGTATAGTTTAAGAGAGGCAAAGAGGAAAGTGGGCGTGTAAATGGTTTTTTATATATCCCTTGTATTAATTGTTTTCTGTATGATCATGAGCATAAGAACTTTGTTTTTGCCACACACAATTAAAGGAAAAAAGGTTAGCTTTGAAAACTTTATTTATTTGGCCTTTATTTATGTAACCGTCATGATTGGGTTCGGACTCATATATATTCTTCTTGAAACGAATGGCTATACTGTTTTTATGGAAGGAACTGTTGGATTAGATGGTGATTTTCTGAATCAATTAGAAACAGGATTTTATTTCAGTGCAGTAACCTTATTTTCCGTAGGTTATGGAGACATTGCCCCTATTGGGGTCGGAAGAATGATAGCGGTGCTTGAAGCGCTCATTGGATATACGATTCCGGCTGCTTTCGTATTTAGAGCGGTGTTTGAGATGGAAAAGAAATTGTAGCTGTTATCAAGTTGATTTTGTTGTGTTTCTTAGAAAAATTGGATAGGCTTAAGAAAAAGCATATAGGAGGAATTTCAATGGCCGTTTCGATAGGAGAATTAGCTCCCGACTTTGAACTTGAAGCAAGTAACGGGGAAACGATTAAACTATCTGATTTTCGAGGAAAAAATATTGTCCTGTATTTCTATCCAAAGGATATGACTCCTGGATGTACGACACAGGCATGTGATTTCAGGGACAAGCATAGCGAATTCGCAGATGTGGATGCTGTTATTCTTGGTGTAAGTCCTGATCCGCTTGCTCGCCATGATAAATTTATTGAAAAATATGATTTGCCTTTTATCTTACTTGCAGACGAGGAGAATAAAGCGGCAGAGGCTTATGACGTTTGGAAGCTAAAGAAAAACTTTGGGAAAGAATATATGGGAATTGAACGTTCTACTTTTATCATTGATAAAGCTGGCAAGCTAGTTAAGGAATGGAGAAAGGTGAAGGTTAAGGGGCATGTAGAGGAAGCACTTGAGTATATTAAGGAAAATCTTTCATAAATACAGCCTATTTTTTGCTAACAAGGCTTTTGTCCACTCATCTGGAAATGTTTTGAATATCATTTTATTAGGGCATACCTCCTCAGATATATTTTGAAGCGGATCTTATAGGATTCGCTTTTTTTCTTTTTATGTTTTTAAATATATTTATTAAACATATAGTAAATTAAGAATCATTGAAACCAGAGGAGGGATAAAAAAATCTTCCGATTGAATCAGATTTAATAAAAAGCCTCAACTACCCATTTTGTAGTTTGCAATGTTGACAAAAGTACTATTGAATGAGTAAACTATTTATAAAGATTATAAAGTAATAATTCTTGTTAGAAAAGAGGTGCATGGCCGGTGGCGCAAATTCAATTAAAGGAAGCGCTGGACACTCTAAAGGATACTGGAGTTCGCATAACACCACAGCGTCATGCGATACTTGAATATTTAATAAACTCCATGTCACACCCTACAGCAGACGATATATACAAGGCTTTAGAAGGAAAGTTTCCGAATATGAGTGTGGCAACAGTTTACAATAATTTAAGAGTATTTCGTGAGGTTGGACTTGTTAAGGAACTGACTTATGGAGATGCATCAAGTCGTTTTGACTTTGTAACAACCCATCATTACCACGTGATTTGTGAAAAATGCGGAAAAATCGTTGACTTCCATTATCCTGGTCTAGATGAAGTTGAGCATTTAGCATCTCATGTTACAGGTTTTAAGATTAGCCATCATCGTATGGAGATTTATGGAACCTGCCCTGAGTGTTCAATTAAAGAGGCGCATTAATAAAACAAAGCTGCTGGTCAAAGTGCCGACAGCTTATTTTTATGGTCATTTTCGTTTGAGCAGTTAGTTAAGGGGAAAAATAAAAATCTCGGCTACGACCGAGATTTCTTATTATAATTTTCATCGAATTCTTTGCCCTCTAGATTACGATCTAGTGTTAACGGTTCATTGCAATACATGCACATATCAACGCGACCTAATATTTTTGTATGTCTGCCGCAATTTGGACAGACAACCTGTACTGTTTTAGTTGATAGCATCCCAATCCAAAAATATACTACAGTACTAGCAATAATAAAGACGGTTCCAAGAAGCATAAAGATGGTCATGAGCAGAGGGGAATTTCTGAAAAAGATCCCAAGATACATGACTAAAAAACCGACAAATATTAAAGCAAGGGCAAATGTTCGAATTTTATTGATTTTACTTGAATATTTAGCCATTTAAGTCCCTCCTACGGAAATACTATAACATATCAAATGAAAGATAATAAGTAGTATAGGAGAGAAATAAGATTTCAAGAATCCAATCGAAATAAGAAAATGTGTGCAGCTTTTCTTTTTTTAAGAAGGATTATTTAAAAAAAATGTCGAAGATACATTTAATCCATGCTTAAAAGCATGATTTTGTAAGATAAAGATTGATCGCACAATAAAATCCCAATAATTATAGAAGCTAATAAAAATATGGAGGAATAGTAATGGAAGATATTCTCCGCCCCATTTATCAAGAACGAGCTAGTCAAGCGAATACTCTCGGAGTGTTAATGATAAAGAAACAACAGAAGAATACGCCAGCAACAAACACCTTTGATGTTGTTTTGCTCATTTTAGTTAAGGAAGCTGAGTCACCCGTATATGTTAAGCATTATACTTATAACGATCAGAAGGCAGCCTTATATATGATTACGGATCAGCAGCTGCATGAATGGATTTTACTTGGTTCGAATAAGAAGATTTTCGAATGGTTATATAGCGGGAAAGTAATTTTCGAACGTAATGAATATTTTCATAAGATTAATACAGAACTTAGAGATTTCCCGTTCAATGGCCGTAAATTGAAAATGGGAATAGAATTTGCAAAACTAATTCGTCGGTATATGGACGGGAAGGTTTTTTTTGAAAATGGACATTATTTAGATGCGTATAATCATGTAGTTCATTCCCTTCATCATCTTGCTAGACTTGCCTTAACTGAGCAAGGCTTTCACCCAGAGGTAACAGTATGGCAGCAAATTAAACAAATTGAACCGGAAATATTAAAATTATATGAAGAACTAGTAAGCAGTCATGAGCCTTTAGATAAAAGGTTAGAGCTTCTTTTCTTAGCAAGTGAGTTTTTAATCCATTCCAAAACTAAAAGCGGAATCAGTCATTTAGTGGATGTTCTATCAGAAAAAGAGTTCTGGTCCATTAATGAAATGATAAACCATAAAGAATTACAGTACTATTCAGTTGATTTAGGAATACTGATAGAATATTTAATCGATAGAAATATGATTGAAGTAGTAACGATAGAAACAAAGGGGAAAGGTGTCTTTCATCGGTATTATAAACTTAGTAAAAAGTTATTGTAAAAAAACAAAAAAGTTATTGACCTTTTATTAAATACTTGATATATTAATATCCGTCGCTGCAATTTGTTGAATAAAATGAAGTGCAGCTGGCGGATGAAAGTTTATAAAGGTGTTGACATCAGCTTCAACACATGTTATATTAGAAAAGTCGCTTCTGAGCGATATGATAGTTCTTTGAAAACTGAACGAACAAAAAAACGTCAACGTTTTATCTTTTAGTCTTTTTGATAAAAAGACATTTATGAGCT
>NZ_JBALPC010000179.1:0-7643 GCF_036965225.1 Bacillus sp. JJ1474
TTTTTTATTCTTTATATACTAAAATAGTCGCCTGTTTAGGGCGACTATTTTTTTAATAATTGAGTTTGCTTCATGAACTCCGAAATCCGTTCAAGAATCGGTTCAACTGAGCTTTCATCATCAATAATATCATAATCATTGATATTCAATCGAAGTACAGGACAAGCGTTAAAGGAGTTAATCCAATCTTCGTAGCGCTTATGCATTTCCTTCCAATACTCAATAGGTGTCTGTTGCTCCATTGGGCGTCCTCGTTCATGGATTCGGGATAGAATATCATCGAGGGAGCCTTCTAGATAAATAAGCAAGTCCGGATGCGGGAAATAAGGAGTCATGACCATCGCCTCAAATAGGCTAGTATAGGTTTCGTAATCGACCTTGGACATGGTGCCTTTTTCATAATGCATCTTCGCAAAGATCCCAGTGTCCTCATAAATGGATCGATCTTGGATAAAACCGCCGCCATACTCAAAAATTCGTTTTTGTTCTTTATAACGTTCAGCTAGAAAATAAATTTGCAGATGAAAGCTCCAGCGTTCAAAATCCGCATAAAATTTATCTAAATAAGGATTGGTATCCACTTTTTCAAAGGATGTGCGAAAGTGTAGAGCCTTTGCAAGGGCATTGGTCATTGTAGATTTTCCCACTCCAACCGTTCCGGCAATCGTGATGACTGCATTTGAAGGGATTCCATATTTGTTTCGAAGAATCATGATTGCATGCTCCCTTTAATTAATGTGATAGATAACGTGTCAATGATCGTTTGGAGATCCTCTTGATTTTTTACAAAGTCTAAATGATCGCCATTGAAGCGTAGAACTGAAACCTCCGGATGCTGAGATTCGAAGTCGCTAATCGCCTTGTCATAATCTATGGATAATTGCTCTAAATACAAGGGGCTTATATTCTTTTCAATATCCCTTCCCCTTAGGCGAATACGCTTCAGAATTGTTTCTAGACTTGCATGAAGATAAATCACTACATTGGGCTTTGGCATATCTACAGTTAGGATATCGTAAATTTTTAGATACTTTTCGTATTCCTGTGTATTCAATGATCGCCCGGCAAAAATAAGATTTTTTAATATATGGTAGTCTGCAACGACAGGTTTATCTTTCTTCAGAAAATGGTTCTGAATATCAGCTAACTGCTTATAGCGGTTGCAGAGAAAAAACATTTCAGTTTGAAAACTCCATTCCTCAATGTTTTCATAGAATTTACCTAAAAACGGGTTTTCATCTACTATTTCTTTCAGTAGGGCAAATTCGAAATGATCAGAAATGGCCTTAGCTAGTGATGTTTTTCCAACACCAATTGGTCCCTCAACCGTGATAAAAGGGGTTGCTCCCATGGATAGTCCTCCTACTCCGTCCTGCTTTATCTATAAAAGTGTTGTTTGGCACTCCGTCCTTAAATGACACAAAAATTATTTTATCATACAATCGTGGTGGAAGGGATATGGAATTTTTTTATAGGGAATGCATCTGCTTTCCAATAGGCCTCTATCTAATTTCACTGCGCTGATCATTACTTCGTATATCAAGGGTTTGTTCAATTAGGTCGACCGGCAGAATTTATTAAAATGGCACAAAAAAACAGCTGACAATGTATCAGCTGTTTCAAATCTCTTAAGGTCTTTTTACAACGTTAAAATTCTCTGTGATCAATAACCAGTTTTGCGGAAAAGAAAGGCCAAGCTTCCAATAGCTCATTCCTCTTAACTTCAATTCCTTAATCAAATCAAATTTTGCCTGAATGGAGCGGGCGTCTTCAAACCAGACCTCATGTCTTTTCCCCGCCTGATCCGTATAGTGGAAGAATGGTGCCTGTGCTTTCGTGTCATACTGAATAGCGACATTGTTATTCGCGGCAAGCTGTATAGCCTGCTGAGGGCTTAATGCTCGCGCAAAGGAGCCTTGAACAAATGGCAGTGTCCAGTCATAGCCGTATAAGTTTTGTCCCATTAATATTTTCTTGGAAGGAATCTCTGTTATTGCATACTCTAATACCTTCCGAACGGGTCCAATAGGAGAAACTGCCATGGCCGGTCCGCCGCTATAGCCCCATTCATAGGTCATGATGACAACGAAGTCAACAATCTCCCCGTGTGCCTTATAATCATGTGCCTCATACCAGCGTCCTTTTTGCCCAGCGCTTGTTTTAGGAGCTAGAGCAGTCGAAAGCAGCCAGCCTTCCTGCTGAAATCTAGCCTTGGCTTTTCTAAGAAAACGATTGTATGCTTCTCGATCGGCTGGGCGCAAGTATTCGAAATCGAAATGTATATCCCGGAAGCCGTATTTTTTAGCTGTTGCCACGATATTATTTAAAAATTTGTCCTGAATGGGCATATCATTGAGGAGAATCCGACCCAATTCATCATTAAACTGATCATTCTCCTGGTTTGTAATCACCATCATCAGTACATTTCTGTTGGCACGGGCAATCGCAGGGAAATTATTTAGTAATGGCTCTTTCAGGGACCCATCACGAAGTGCCTGAAAACTAAAAGGAGCTAAATAGGTCAAATAAGGAGCGGCTTCTCGTGCACTTGTTTCTAAATTGGGTGCAACCGTTGTGCCCCTTGGTTCTACATACGCATTAAATTCAGCCTGCTGTTTTGGACGGGGCGGAATATAAAGTCTAAATCCGACCTGAAGCGGCGTGTTAACAGAAATGTGGTTAATAGAGGCTAGTTCCTGATAGGAAATATTAAATTTCCTTGAGATTGAGTATAGACTATCCCCGCTATGCACCGTGTAAAATTGGCCGATAATGGGGATTACTAGGGTTTGACCAACCACTAGATTATTAGGATTCGGAATTTCATTAGCTTCGGCTATATCATTGGCGGTCGTTCCATAGGCACGCGCGATACTTGTTAAGGTTTGGTTTGCCTGAACAACATGAATTTGCAAAATGACTCCTCCTTTATCTAACAAATAAGGACCATTCTCGATGAATAAAATTAAACACTACAACCATTTTATGAAGGAATAAATGAAGTAATGATATAATTTAACAAAGGATCTTATTAAAAGGATGAAAAATAAATGGATTTGCAAATGGAACAGTCAGATGAAATATATATGCTAGAAGCGATAAAAGAGGCAAAAAAGGCTGAGGATATGAAGGAAGTGCCTATTGGAGCTATTATTGTTTTAAATGGGGAAATCATTGCAAGAGCTCATAATTTACGGGAATCCAATCAAAATGCAATTGCCCATGCGGAATTACTTGCTATTGATAAAGCGTGTCAGCAGCTTGGAACGTGGAGGCTTGAGGATGCCATTCTTTATGTTACGCTGGAGCCGTGCCCTATGTGTGCTGGAGCCATTATCCTTTCTCGGATAAAAAAGGTTGTGTACGGTGCAAAGGATCCGAAGGGCGGCTGTGCGGGCACTTTCATGAATCTTTTGCAGGATGAGCGATTTAATCATCAGAGTGAGGTAGTAACAGGTGTCCTGGAAGAAGAGTGCGGTGAATTACTGTCATCTTTCTTCCAAAGCTTGCGAGAACGAAGGAAAGAAGAGAAGAAACTAAGGAAACAAACACAGTTGGATAATCATACAGGAATTGTCAGCGAATAGGAATTGATTTTTACACAAAAGATTAGTATACTTAATTATGCGTCACATATGGCGCAACTAAATATGGTTTCAACTTTGCCGTGCTAGGCGGGGAGGTAGCGGTGCCCTGTACTCGCAATCCGCTCTAGCGAGGCTGAATCCCTTCCCGAGGCTGGTGTCCTGTAGGGCCTGCCTTAAGTAAGTGGTGTTGACGCCCGGGTCCTGCGCAATGGGAATCCATGAACCATGTCAGGTCCGGAAGGAAGCAGCATTAAGTGGACCATCTCATGTGCCGCAGGGTCGCCTGGGCCGAGCTAACTGCTTAAGTAACGCTTATGGGAGCCAGTCGAAGGAAGGTGCACGGCAGTTTAACTATAATAAACAAAACTCATCTCTCTGAATTGGGATGAGTTTTTTTATTTCTAAACTTTGAAATAATGAAAATGAATAAGGTATAATGGTTATTGAGAATACATAGGAAGGGGGGCGTAACAATGAGTTATCAGGCTTTATATCGGGTTTGGCGTCCTCAAAGCTTTATCGATGTTGTTGGACAGGAGCATGTAACGAAAACATTGCAAAACGCCCTGCTTCAGGAAAAAATCTCGCATGCCTATCTGTTTTCTGGGCCCCGCGGGACAGGGAAAACGAGTGCCGCAAAGATTCTGGCTAAGGCAGTCAACTGTGAAAGGTCCCCGGTAAACGAGCCTTGTAATGAATGCCCTACCTGTAAAGGGATAACAGATGGATCCATCCAAGATGTTATTGAAATTGACGCCGCCTCTAATAACGGCGTTGAAGAAATTAGGGATATTAGGGACAAGGTCAAATATGCACCAAATGTTGCAAAGTTTAAAGTCTATATTGTCGATGAAGTTCATATGCTTTCCATTGGAGCTTTCAATGCTTTATTGAAAACACTTGAAGAACCTCCAAAGCATGTTATCTTTATTTTAGCAACAACTGAGCCCCATAAGATTCCGCTTACGATTATTTCAAGATGCCAGCGATTTGATTTTAAACGCATTACAGCACAAGCAATTGTAGGCAGAATGAAGCTCATTGTCGAAGAGACTGGCGTTAAGTGTGAGGAACAAGCATTGCATGTGATTGCGAGAGCAGCAGAGGGTGGCATGCGTGATGCGTTAAGCTTACTGGATCAGGCTATATCATTTAGCCAGGACGAAGTGACAATGGATGATGCCTTAACTGTTACAGGAGCTGTTTCGCAAGGCTTTTTAAATAAGCTGGCTCTTGCAGTTATGGAAAGGGATGCGGCAGCAGGGCTGGAATTCTTAGATGAGCTTCTATTTCAAGGGAAAGATCCTGCACGTTTTGTTGAGGATTTTATCCTATATTATCGAGACATGCTCCTCTTTAAGGCTGCCCCCAAATTGGAAGAATCGCTGGAAAGAGTTATGTTAGATGAAGAGTTCCAACAGCTTGCTGAAAAAGTCCAGCCGGAAGAGCTGTATGAATTAATAGAAGTACTGAATAAGGCCCAGCAGGAAATGCGCTGGACGAATCATCCGAGGATTTTTCTTGAAGTGGCGATCGTTAAGCTTTGCCAGCTTGATAGAAAAGGATCAAGTGCAGCTGTCGGAGATCTTCAGCCGTTGCTCCAAAAGATAGAACATTTAGAGAATGAAATCAGTCTTTTGAAGCGCCAGGGTGTTGTGATTCAAGATGAAGGTCAGCCTGCTATTCAGAAAAAAGCACAAAGAAGCTCCCGTAAAGGCTTCCAAGCACCAATTGGGAAGGTTAATGAAATATTAAAGCAAGCAACAAAAAATGATTTAATGGCGATAAAAAGCAATTGGGGCGAAATGTTAAATAGGCTGGCTCATAATCAAATGAGGTCCCAAGCTGCTTTATTGAATGAAGCGGAGCCTGTTGCAGCCTCTCATACCGCCTATATCATTAAATTTAAATATGAAATTCATTGTCAAATGGCAATGGATAATACGAGATTTCTCGACATCTTATCCAGTATTATGTATGAGCTTTTGGGAAAACGATTGCAGCTCGTTGGAATTCCTGATGAGCAATGGCAAAAAGTCAGAGAAGACTTTCTCAACAGCCAGCAAGATAATGGAGTCAACGAAGAACATCCAAATGAGGAAGAACCGTTAATCGCCGAAGCTAAAAAATTGTTTGGTGATGATTTAGTAGAAATAATAGACTAATTAACTGGAGGTACAATAAAATGCGTGGAATGGGCAATATGCAAAATATGATGAAACAAATGCAAAAGATGCAAAAGAAAATGGCCGAGGCTCAGGAGAAGCTTGGTGAAGAAAGAATTGAAGGGACTGCTGGCGGCGGCATGGTTTCTGTCATTGTTTCTGGCCATAAAGAAATCCTTGAAGTAAACATCAAGGAAGAAGTAGTAGATCCAGAGGATATCGAAATGTTACAAGACCTTGTATTAGCTGCAACGAACGAGGCGCTAAAAAAGGCAGATGAATTAACAAATAACACAATGGGCCAATTCACTAAAGGAATGAATCTGCCTGGAATGTTCTAAGACACTTCTATTTGTCTAGCTTCAGTTGTTGGATTAGACTGAAGCTTTTCTTTTTTATGGAGCTTCTGCTTTTCAATGTCTAGCTCCGAGTGCCATCGCGAAGAGCATAAGCAGGTACTCTCCGCTTTTCGATAAGGAGGAATTAATATGCACTATCCTGAACCGATATCTAAGCTGATTGACAGCTTTATGAAATTGCCAGGTATCGGCCCGAAAACGGCCGCACGTCTGGCATTTTTTATATTGAGTATGAAGGAAGACACCGTCCTTGATTTTGCAAAGGCGCTAGTGAACGCTAAGAGAAATTTGTCATATTGCTCGGTTTGCGGCCATATTACGGATCAAGACCCCTGTTATATTTGTGAAGATCAAAGAAGAGATCGAACGGTTATTTGTGTCGTTCAAGATCCTAAAGATGTCATTGCAATGGAAAAAATGAAAGAGTATCATGGCTTATATCATGTACTGCAAGGCGCGATCTCGCCAATGGATGGGATTGGGCCAGAGGACATAAATATACCCACACTTCTAAAAAGACTCCAAGATGACACAGTACAAGAAGTTATACTTGCCACGAACCCTAATATTGAGGGAGAAGCAACAGCTATGTATATTTCACGTCTATTAAAGCCATCTGGAATTCGTGCTACGCGAATTGCCCACGGGCTGCCTGTCGGAGGAGACCTTGAATATGCCGATGAGGTGACTCTTTCAAAGGCACTTGAAGGAAGAAGAGAGGTTTAAATCTAAACTGTCGAGGCGCATGCGCTTTCTAATGGGGGCGAAGATAATGTTATTTCGTAGGAAGGGCTGGCTGCGTAAGGAATTTAATGAAAAGCTATTAGATAAAGTTTATGATTTAAGAGAAGCATGGGCAAATCAAAAAACACTTGTCGAAAAAAGCTTTGATCCATCCGCAGAGATTATGACACAAGCAAAACTTGCAGAGGCAAAATACTTCTTTCTTTTTAAAGAAGTAAAAAAAAGAAATATCACCTTACACAAATAATTTTTGGACATAGTCCTTCTATCGAGGTCTTTTTTGTATATCGATTTCATAAATTGATAGTACAAGTTTCTCGAAAGGAGGATTTTTCTTATTGGAGCCTGTTATCGTTATTTCTATATTAGGAGTATGCATATTATTACTGTTGATTATGGGAACGCCACTGAAGCCAGTTAAAATGGTTGGACAAGGTATTATTAAGATACTGATTGGTGCACTGTTTTTATTCTTTTTAAATACGTTTGGGAATCAGTTCGGCATACATGTGCCCATTAATTTAATCACAGCCTCTGTCTCAGGCTTTCTAGGAATTCCTGGTTTATTTTCACTAGTAGCTATACAGACGTGGATAATTTAAATTGATGAACAGCTGCGCGTTAAAGTAGCTGTTCATTTTTCAAAAGAATTATGTTGACAGTGTTTATATATGATGTTAATATATTAAAAGTCTCCACAAAAGCCTTTTGAAACAACGGAATTCACCGAGAAAAAAGTTGTTGACAAAGACTTGTGCAGATGATAAGATAATAAAGTCGCCTCTGAG
>NZ_JBALPC010000180.1:0-9779 GCF_036965225.1 Bacillus sp. JJ1474
GTTGAATATAATGTAATAACCATTAGGCCTATCTTTAAGTCACTTAACAATCTAACAGGAGGAGTTCGAGGTGAAAAAGCTTCCTTTTGTTCTAATGTTTGTCTTTATTTCTCTTTCCTTTATCTTAAATTTCTTCGCGCTTATGAAGATGTTTCCCCTTTATATAAGCTCACCGCTCTTATTTTTATCCATATTAATTCTCATTATCACGATTAATGACCGAAAGAAGTTTAAAGGATTTTGAATCTGTTATATAAAAGGAGAATGAAGTTTAGAACCTCATTCTCCTATTTTCATTATCCTAGCAATTTTTCCATTTCATTGAGCTTTTCTTCAAATACTTTACATGCATCCTCGACTGGTTTAGAGCTTGTCATATCTACCCCAGCTTTCTTTAGCACCTCTATAGGGTAATCGGAGCTTCCAGCCTTTAGGAAGTCAATGTAACGATCAACTGCCGGCTGGCCCTCTTCTAAAATTTGTTTACTTAATGCGGTAGCTGCACTAAAACCAGTCGCATATTGATAAACATAATAATTGTAATAGAAATGAGGAATCCGGGACCATTCTAATCCTATTTCCTCGTCAATGATTAGATTTTCCTCCCCAAAATATTTCTTATTCAGCTCATAATAATCTGTTGTTAATGCCTCAGCCGTAAGAGCTTCATTATTCTGGACCTTTTGATAAATTAGATGCTCAAACTCTGCAAACATCGTTTGACGAAATACGGTGCCTCTAAAGCCTTCTAAATAATGATTTAATAAATAAATTCTCTTCTTATCATCATCCACTGTCTTTAATAAGTAATCGTTTAATAGCGCTTCATTGCATGTTGAAGCAACCTCTGCAACGAAGATCGAATAATTGCCATATGGATACTTTTGAGTTTTTCTCGTGTAATAACTATGAACAGAGTGGCCAAATTCGTGTGCCAATGTAAACAAATTATTTATATTATCCTGCCAGTTCATCAGTATATATGGATGCGTTCCATATGAACCAGATGAATAAGCACCGCTGCGCTTTCCTTTATTCTCGTAAATATCAACCCAGCGATTTTCAAAGCCTTCTTTCAATACGTTTAAATAATCTTCACCAAGCGGGGCTAAACCTTTAAGGATTAAATCTTTAGCTTTATCATACTTAACCTCCATTTTGATGTCTTTAACAAGCGGTGTGTAAAGATCATACATATGAAGCTCATTGACAGCAAGAACCTTTTGACGAAGCTTCACATAGCGATGCAGCAGATGCAGATTGTCATTAACTGTTTGAACAAGATTATCGTAAACAGATTCTGGAATATTATTAGCAGCTAAGGCTGAATGGCGAGCTGAGCTATAGTTTCTAATTCTCGCATTGAAATTATTCATTTTTACGTTTCCGCTTAATGTGCTTGCAAACGTATTGCGAAATTTTCCATATGTGTCATAAACAGCCTTAAATGCATCATGTCTTACCCTTTGATCTTCACTTTCAAGGAATCTGCTATAACGGCCATGTGTTACCTCAACCTCTTCCCCATTTTCATCCTTTATGGAAGGAAATTCCAAATCAGCATTATTAAGCATCCCAAATGTATTACTGGAAGCAGAAAACACTTCAGAAGCTTCAGCAAGCAATGCCTCCTGTTCAGCAGAGAGCACATGAGGACGCTGTAAATTAATTTCGTCCAACGATTGCCTGTAAAGCTGAAGCTCTTTCTTTTCCTCTAAGAAACCATTAATCTTTTCTTCATCAACGGCAAGAATTTCAGGAACAATATAGGCAAGATTGCTCGCTGCCTGTGAATATAAATTCTTTATGCGGTCATCCATGCCTTGATAATGAGAATTTGTTGTATCCTGATCATACCTCATATGAGCATATGTATAGAGCTTGCCAAGACGTTCGAGTAAATGGTCCTGATATTGTAATGCCTCATATAATAAATCAGCACTTTCCCCTAATTTTCCTTGAAACTTACTGGCTCCAGGTATTAGTGCTTTTACATCATTGAATTCCTTGTCCCATGCTTCATCATTTTGGAAAATATCCTCTAGCTTCCACGTGTCCTCAACATTGATTTCACTTCTCGCGGGAAGCTTTTTAACAGCCGTTTCACTTGCCATTTTCCATCCTCCATTCAATATTTCGTGTACCGAAAAAGGGTGCAAATTAATATTTCGCTTTACAATAATGAAATCCCTTCTATGTTCATTGTATTTCTAAATTGATATTATTATCATACCCAGCTTAAACTCTTACTAATAATTTCCCTATATGATTGATAAAAAATTTTCTCACTTTCATTCTGGTTTCCTATAGTTTCATGCACGATAATCGGTTTAACCATCTTGAAAGAGTTTTGGCTTTCAGGCTGGAGTGTTTTTATTTTGACAAGTAAATCGATATATTCCTTCACCGCCATCAAGGCACTTCCCTTTCGAACTTGGGGAAGCTGTCTAATCTTTATCTCACGATTTCGCACTCTCCTTTTAAAGGAATGTAAAATTTGATCCATCGAAATCGATTTATATTGTTTTAGTACATCCATAAATAAGTAGCTTTGCCATTCAACAGCTGGCGTTTCAATAAATGGTAAGTGAGGAACAGGTAAACCGATCTCAGGCGGAAGCAGAGAAGGTGTGAAGGAATGAGTATAAAGTTCTTTGAGGAATTTATTGTGGACGGACCCGTATAGAGGAATCGTAATATTCTTTGCCTTTCTAATTTCTTTAATCCAATCTTCTAATCTATTTGAGCGCCTGCTTCCCGGATTTAGTAGATTTGATATAGGTGAGCTGTTTAAAGTCATTATAGAGAATTGTGCTAAGGAATGTTTAACGGTAACGGGCATGATGTGTTGGATAAGGATGAGGTTGTCGGTAACTGGACAGTAAGCGGGAAGATGCCAAGTTCCAGATGAGCTTTTTGTTACGAATAAATAATCGAATCTCGAAAGTGCAACCAGATTATGACCTTTACGTTTAATATTTTTGCCAGCTGTGATCCATATAGGAGTAATATTCGCATGATAATAGCTTTCAGTTCTTTTGACGAAGAGTTCTTCTGGAATTGTAGAGCATTGATATTCTATCGCATATGAAACACCTTTATTCGTAAAGCCAATATCAGGCCTCTGAGCAATTTCCTTATAATATGGCTCTAGCTGAGGAGACAGCCCCTTCACTTGAAGCCATTTATATAAGGCAAGCTTTCCCTTTAGATGATATTCGGATTCTCTTTCGTACTTTTCCGAGCAGACTGCTCCTTTTTCATGGGCAAAATGAGGAATTTTTATCGTGCCGACTTTTAATAGGACCCGCTCTTCACACTCTGGACAATAGAAGCTTTCAGATTTTCTTAACTCTCTAAGCATTTCAAGACTATGATTACTTGCTAAACTAAACCATTCTCCTTGCTTTGTTTTTGAAACCAACAAAAAATCATCTCCCTTCTTTAAAGGCTACTATTCGACATATTACTTCATATACCTTTACAATTTTCAGAAATAATAAAGGAGCTGACCTTTAAGGTGCAGCTCCTTTATAGAAATGGGGATAACAGTCTTGACGTTGATTCAATAATACGATAGCCAATCTTCCTATTTTTGAATTTCACTAAATCTATTTCTTTGGAATATTGGATATCGTTTAGATATTCTCTTACAAGCTTGTCAGTACTTCTAGTGCGATATAAAAAAGCATTAACCTCGAAATTCAAATGAAAACTTCTCATATCCATATTAGATGTCCCAATGGAAGCCAGTTCTTCATCAACGATGACAATTTTGCTATGCATAAAGCCTTTCTCATATTCAAAGATCTTTACACCTGCTTCTAGCAATTCTGGAAAATACGAACGTGACGCATAGAATACAATTCTTTTATCAGGATTCTTCGGTACAAGAAGTCTTACATCAATTCCGCTTAAAGCTGCTATTTTCAGTGCAGAAAATATATCTTCATCCGGAATAAAGTATGGCGAGGCAATCCAAACCGATTTTTCAGCTGAAGTAATCATGGAGAAAAAGATGTTTTTAATTACGCTCCATTCATTATCTGGTCCTCCAGCTATAAGCTGCACTCCGCCATGGATGCTTTCCTCCAAATCAGGAGATAAATACTCCGGAGACATGATGCTTTTGTTCGTCATATAATACCAGTCTTGGAGAAAAATTAATTGCAGGCTTCTTACAGCTTCTCCCCTCATTAATAAATGAGTATCGCGCCAAAATCCAAAGCTCTCATCTCGTCCTAAATATTCATCCCCAATATTTAACCCGCCTACAAATCCAATACTTCCATCTATAACGATAATCTTACGATGATTGCGGAAATTTATTTTACTGCTAAGAAATGGGAGTCTAACAGGTCCGAAGGGAATTATTTCGATGCCAGCTTTATTTAGTTCATCAATATATTTATTTGATAATTTCCACGAACCAACTGCATCATAGAGAAAACGGACTTTAACCCCTTCGTGAGCCTTTTGGATAAGGAGATTTTTTATTTCTTTACCAATTTCGTCATGACGTACGATATAATATTCTAAATGAATGTGGTGAGTCGCTTCTTTTAAAGCTTCTAATATATGCTGAAAGGTTTCATCCCCATTTGTTAAAACCTTTGTTTGTGTGGCAAAAGATATTGGACTATGACCTAAATTTTGGGCCAAATGAAAAAGTTTTCTTTGATGATCCCCCAACTGTTTCATTTTTTCCTCATTAGATGGATCAATCTCTCCTTCCACCCTTAAAAAAGCTTGTTTATCGAGAATGTATTTCTGTCTAAACATTTTTTCTTTCTTATAATTTCGCCCGAATAAGATGTAGAAAATGAACCCGACTAGCGGGAAACTTCCTAAAACAACAAGCCATGTCAAAGTTTGGGCCGGATGCCGATTTTCTAAAAATATGACAAAAGCAATAAATATCACTGACAACGACATCAAAATACTTATATAGCCTAAATATCCGCCTGTTTGCATGACATAATGATCGTAAAGATAAACAAGACCCACCATTATTCCTAGAAATAAGATAATTCTGACTGTGTTCTTCACCTTCTCACCTACCACTTGCCATAAAAAAAACCGATTTCAAACTGAAATCGGATTTTCTATTTAAAATACGATCTTAATTGTTCAAATACATCCTCAGCGATGATTAGTTTTCCATATTCCTCAACGCGATGAATGGTAATTTGTGTTTCGTTCCCATATTCCAATAAAATGGACAGCATATTGTCAACATCCTCTTCACTGAAGGCTTCCTCAGGAAATTCAACGAATAAATAGTACCTTCCCTCAAAGGAATATAACTTTGTTGGAATGGAATCAAGGCCATGCTGCTTGGATAGTGAAATAAGATCTTCAAAGTCTCTAAAACTCAAAAGAAAATCAAGATTTTCCTCATATTCTAATTCCTCATCCGAATTTGGATTAAAATGCTGATCAAGCAGTTCTTCTATTCGCTCATCAACAGGAATATCCTTTAATTTTTCATCTGGTACGGGCAATTCAAACTTTTGGCCATCCTTTGAAAGCTGGGCCTTAGTAACAAGAATTTCTAAACCTTTATCTAATGCCTGAACTTGAATCCATAATGGACCTTCCACAGTGAACTCTTCATCTTCATGGACTTCCTCCATCATTTCCCAAAAAAGTTCTTCGCTGCGTTCGCGGTTATACCAAATTTCATCGCGCTCAAAGCCTCTTTCTTCTATATCACCATAAGAAATATAAAACTTAACTGTATGATCATTTATTCTTTCAATTTCCATATTGCAACTCTCCCTTCCGGAGTAGGATATTGCACCTTGTACTTTTATTTTATGATAAAAAGGATATAAAGGGAATTAAAATGTCACAACTTTTTAAAAACCATTAAACACCCAATGCTTTAAAATTTGCACCTTATTAGGGTAAAACAAATTGTCCTAACATTTTAGCAAAATTCTTTCGCTTTCACAAACTTTATAGCTTTTCTAAAAATATATTAAAAGGACCCTCTTCATTAGAAAGAAGGCCCTGTCCTATTAATTTACTAAGCGCTGTGCTTCACGAAGCTGGAATGTACGGACTTTTCTAGGAAGAAAACGTCTAATTTCATCTTCGTTATATCCGACTTGCAGTCTCTTTTCATCAATGATGATCGGACGGCGAAGCAGACCTGGATTCTTTTTGATTAATTCAAATAAATCTTGAAGAGGCATCGCTTCTAAATTAACATCCAACTTCTGGAATGTTTTTGATCTCGTTGAAATAATTTCGTCTGTTCCATCTTCTGTCATGCGAAGGATTTCTTTAATCTCATCAATCGTCAACGGTGTAGAAACAATATTTCTTTCCTCATAATCAATTTCATATTTACTAAGCCAAGCTTTTGCTTTGCGACAAGAAGCACAACTTGGTGATGTATATAGCGTAACCATGTTAAATATCACTCTCCCTAAGCAATGTATCTAAAATCAATTTGTTTACTTTCGGTAAGATCAAAAAGTCTGCAGCCTGATTTAAGGCACCTTTCCACTAATCGAATTATTAAAATGAAATTATAAATGTTAAAAAATACCTCCTCATCAAAATGATAGGAGGTATTTTTTTATTAATTCCTTTGTGTGTTATTTATAAAATCTAACACGATCTTCAACTGGCTGGAATTCTTTTTCGCCTGGTTGAGAAATTGGATTGCCAAATGGCATTTGAGCAATCAGCTTCCAATTGCTTGGGATATTCCATTCTTGCTTGACTTCTTCATCAATTAACGGATTATAGTGTTGTAAAGACGCTCCTAATCCTTCAGCTTCTAATGCTGACCAAACCACTAATTGATGCATACCTGATGCTTGACTTGACCAGATCGGGAAATTGTCCGCATATAAAGCAAATTGTTCTTGAAGAGATTTCACAATTGCTTCATCTTCAAAAAATAATACTGTTCCATGTCCAGCTTTAAAGGAATCCATTTTTTGCTGAGTTCCTTCAAAATTTCCTTCTCCAACCACTTTTCTTAACGTTTCTGTTGTAATGCTCCATAATTTATCATGCGCTTCTCCTGTCAATACAACTAGACGTGCAGTTTGTGAATTGAAAGCAGATGGAGTGTATTTTACGGCAAATTCAACGATTTCTTTAATTCTTTCATCAGATACCTTTACTTCTTTATTGATGCTATAGTAAGAACGTCTTTCTTTAATTGCAGTGTAAAAATCTTTTGTCATAACTGTTGTCATACTTATTTTACCTCCATTTAAAAATATCTAAATTCAATCATCTCTAATTTGAGATATATGGGTTTAAAAATATCTATTAAAAATTAAAATCTGGTTGCTTAATAGTTAGCATCAGAAACTATTTTGCGAATGGGTCTTTATTGTCATACTTATTGAAGTGAACAACATCCGACTCAAGATATCGATATACATCGTCAACAATTTCAATTCCTTCTTTTTCTGATTGTTGTTCGGCAATAACAGAGTTTTGACCAGGATAAAGCACTCGTTCAAAACCAGGTGCTGGTTTAATATTGTTTAAATCGCTCATTGTATTAGAAATGTTTTCCTTAAATTTTGTTAAGTCTGTAAAGTATGCTGGATTGATAACAATATGAAGCTGACCTAAATTACGGCCTTCACTTAAATCATTATACATAGATGAAACTTTATTTCCGAATGGCAAGCCAAGTAAAACACCTGATAAAACGTCCACCATCATCATTAATCCATAGCCTTTCGGACCTGCAATTGGGAGTAAAGCATTGACTTTAAATGGATCTGTTGTCGACTCACCGTTTTTATCTACCGCCCATGTATTCGGGATGGATTCATTCTTCGAGCGTGCATGAAGAATTTTCCCCCATGCTTGAACTGTCGTTGCCATATCAAAGACGATCATATCGTCATTTTTACCAGGGGCTGCAAACGCAATTGGATTTGTTCCATAGTAAGGTTCACTTCCACCAAAAGGCACAACCATTGGATCCGATTGAACAACTGAAATGCCAATTAAGCCTTGTTCAGCAGCCTGTTGGACAAAGTATGAAAGGGCTCCACTGTGACCGATCCTTCTAACGCCGACAACTGCAATCCCAGATTCTTTCGCCATATCGATCGCGTGATCCATCCCTATTTTTGCAGCTACATGCCCAACGCCATTATCGCCATCAAATATCGCTGAACTTGGTCCTGTTTTTTCAAACTTGAAATTCGGATTTGTGTTAATGCCGCCTTTTGCGATTCTTTCTGCGTAATACTCCACCCGCATTGCTCCGTGGGAATGAATTCCTCGTGCATCTGCATATGCCAATACATCAGCCACTCCCTCAGCATGTTCTTCGGAAAGCCCCGCTTTATTTAATTTCACTGTCATTAATTTTTTTAATGCTTCTTTCGTTGTTTTCATGCCATTCATCTCCTAGTTTGATTAATATAATTGTCTAATTTAGATAATTTTCCATTTTAACTAGTAAACATTTTTACTCTTTATACGCTAAAACATAAAGTGAATTAATCAACGCTTTCACACCAGTTGCTAACTCTTCTGGGCTTGTATATTCTAATGGATTGTGACTAATCCCATTACGGCTTGGCACAAATATCATCGCTGTTGGCACAATTGGGGCAATGATTTGCGAATCATGACCTGCTCCGCTATGCATCATTTTGTAATTCAAACCATTTTCTTTCGTTTGTTTCTCAATTGCTTCAACGATTAGTTGATCCATAGGAATTGGATCCTCGTCCATCCACATATCGATTTTAACCTCTACACCGGACTCATTGGCAATCCTGTTTATGATACTAGTTAATTCGTCAGTGAACTTTACAAGTACTTCTTTTTCTGTATGTCGAACATCCAACGTGAATAATGCTCCCCCCGGTACAACATTCACGATGTTCGGTTTGACTTCGATTTTTCCTACAGTAGCAACGAGTGGATCGCCATACTCTATTGCCTTATTAATCACGTCTTGAATCATTTGGCTCGCTGCAAATACAGCATCCTTACGATACCCCATCGGTGTAGTGCCTGCATGGTTAGCTACACCTGTTACATCAATAGTAAAACGTCTTTGACCGACAATGCTATGAACAACCCCAACGCTTTTCCCTTCATTTTCTAATACATTGCCTTGTTCAATATGAATTTCAATAAAACCTTTTAAATCTGTACGAAACGCTTTTGATTCTTCCCTAAAATTAAAACCTGCTTCTCTCATTGCATCTACGAATGGAACACCATTGAAATCTGATATGTTTTCAACATCCTCTTTCTTTGCAATTCCAACAAGGTTTTTTGAACCCCAGAAAGCATAAGGGAAACGGCTTCCTTCTTCTTCAGCAAACGAAACGACTTCAAGATTACGCAAAGGCTGGCCGTATGTTTCCTTTAAGTATCGAATTGCTAAGATACCGGCTAAAATTCCGTATGCACCATCTAATTTACCTGCATTTTTAACTGTATCAACATGAGAACCAGTTAAAATTGTTTCATCTTTATACTTACTGCCTTCTAAGCGGCCGAATAAATTTCCCACTTCATCAAAACGAGTAGTCAATCCATCTTCTTGAAGCTGCATTTCCAATGCATTTTGTGCTTCAATCCACTCTTTCGTATAAAGCAGGCGGGTTACACCACCTTTAGGATCCTTTCCATATTCCCCTAGCCAATCTACAAGGTGAGCAATTTCTTTTGTTAAGTCTTTCATCTTCATCTATCCTTTCTATATCTATCACACTACTATAAAGGTTACAATTTATTATCTTGTTTACTTTATGTAACCATAATACACC
>NZ_JBALPC010000181.1:0-5500 GCF_036965225.1 Bacillus sp. JJ1474
CAAGTATTGTTGTTTAAAAAAAATGTCGTTTACTACAGTAACTCTAAAAGCCGACTACCACAACAATCCAAATATTACCTATTAAATAAAAGTTATATACTAATTGTAATAATTGTAATAAAACAAACTGACTGCATTATAAAAAAGTCTTTTACCGTGTTTATGAATTTTATCTACTCATTGGTAAACTATAACTGTTGCCACCTGCACAAAAAACAAAAAGGATAGCCACAGCAATCACTCTTTAACTAAAGCGCACGATTGTGGAAGAACAAGATAATGATTATGATCGCTGCCTTAAGCTTGTTTAACTAAAGCTACCCGCTAGTTAAAATACACCAAATAGTAGGCTGCCAATAATAACAAAGTTATTATTAAAAGTCTGAACAATCATGTTGTATTGGCTAGTATCAGCGTTCCCGTCTTCTTTACTGATTAGCCAAGAATCCCCTAATTAACTTCCCATACGAATACTTGAAAAAATCAGAACTACCCCTGCTTTTGCTATGAAAAATTTTTATGTGACAATCGGTTTTCCCCCTTAATCAATCGCTTAACTATTTATTTTATCTTTATTACGCTTTAAGTAATATTAAGTTTCAATTCCCTTATTGACCTTTATCGCTATATCTTTTAATATCCATTTAGCAGCGGAAAACACATTATTGGCAATATAGTCGTTCCTCAAGAAGCACGGAGAGGATTTTTTTTAAAATGGAACCGTGCTATCATTAAGGTTTGTTAGGAAGGTAAGGCTTTTCTCCTTATCCGCATTCCTTTTATATAGTTTAAAGAAAGTAGGAGTTGGTAGGATGTTTTTCTCGGGGAAGTTGCTGCAGTTGCCCATAAAAATTTTAACGGTGGCACTGCTGATTATACTCACGGTTTATTTAATCCGCAAATCTATCAATCTTTTCTTTGATAAAACGAAAATCTTGGATGGAAAGCGGGAAGAGACATTTAAGCAATTCGCTAACCAGATGACAAAGGTATTGGGACTGGTGTTCTTCCTTGTTTATGTGCTTAGCCATTTCTTCGACCTGACAAAGATTTTCACTGGTTCGGTTGTTTTAGCGGGTGCCTTCGCATTGATCTTCCAGCATATCATCCGGGATTATATTATGGGGCTGACCTACTTGTTTGAGCGCCAGATCCAACACGGGGATTATGTCATTATCAATGGAAATCGTCAGGGAAAAATCGAGGAAATCAGCATACGCCACCTGAAGATCCGCCAGTATGACGGATACCTTTATTCGATCTCTTATAGTAGCATCACGGAACTTCAGAACGGGAACCGGAAAATGCGAAGGGTGAACGAAAGCCTCGTCCTCAATTATAGGCAAAATCCGGACGATGCCTTCAAGGTGATGGAGGAAGTGGAACAAACATGCAACGAGAAATACAGTGAATACCTGCTGAAGGATGAGAACGGCGTTCCCGTGGAGAGTTTCAAATTCAACCAAATCACTGAACTGAACGTGGATTTCAGGGGGCACCGGTATTCAATATCAGGTCTAGTGAAGGAAGCGGATTTCGCGGAAGCAAGCAAAAAAGTGAGGTATGAACTGGCGATGGCTGCCTACAAGAATGACTTGATGATGGCAGAGAGCGGGGAATTGGAAGCCATGAAGGCTGGTCCTTTTCAACCCGGAAATATACGAACCTTTAAAGAAAATAAGAGGCAAATACTGTTGGAAAAGCAATTGGCTGTTGAAGATTTATAGTTTATGAATCCCTTTCTTCAAAAAAGCAGATTGCTATTTAAGCAGTCTGCTATATCCTCCTTAGATAAACCTTTAAAGTTACTTTAAGTACATTCCTTCACAATCTGTTTTGCCTAAAAGGGACTGGAAGCAAGTAAGAGGGAATTCTTGCTGTACCCCTTCGACTAAAAATACTGAAAGGCTGGTGTATTTCCCTTGAAAATTTTAGAAACAGATCGACTTACCCTTCGCTTACAAACAACCGACGATGCGGCATTTATCCTTGAGCTTATGAACGACCCCTCTTGGTTGAGGTTCATTGGTGATCGAGGTTTGAGAACAACAGAAGACTCAGCTGCCTATATATTGAATGGACCAATTCGTATGTATGAGGAATACGGTTTCTGTCTTTTTTTGGTGGAACGAAAAGAGGATCATGTACCGATTGGAATCTGCGGTCTGATAAAAAGAGATTCCTTAGAGGATGTGGATATTGGATTTGCCTTTCTTCCAAAGTATTGGTCAAAAGGATACGCCTATGAAGCAGCCTCCGCGGTAATGACATATGGAAAAGATACGTTAGGGCTAAATCGTATTGTAGCGATTACTACTAAAGACAATCACGCTTCAGCCAAGCTTCTCGAAAAAGTGGGGTTGCAGTTTGAACGATTGGTTAGAATGCCTAATGATCCTGAAGAACTTAAACTATTTGCCACGATAGAAAAAAATGAAAAACCATATAAATAACCATCATGAATCATTCGATACAAAAATGATTCTAGATCAATTAACTGCTACCTTTTGATGCGTTTACCAATCAAAATGGAATTAAACCTAATATACGTGTATTGTACGAATTATTTGTTCCAGAAGCTGTGATCATTAAAAATACGGATTCGTCTCCTGTCATTTACGATCTTCAGCAGTTTATCGAGCCTCGTGAGAAACTATTGGGAGAAGGGCATTTGATTGACTTTAAGGAAGAAGAAACGTACGAGATCACAGAGATTTTCGGCAATATTGCTCACCGCTTCAGTCTATATTGAAAATCTGGAGTGTTATCTGGCGAAGCTTTTGCTACAATGGGCACGAAAACCATACAATTTATGAGATATATTATCAAACACATATCAAATCGTGCTGGGATAAAAAAGAGTATTCATCCTCATCAATTACGACACAGCTATGCTACACATATGATTAATAAAGGTGCGCCACTTGAAGTGATCCAGAGCTTGCTTGGTCATGAGAAGAGTGAGACCACAAAAATATATGCCCAGCTAAGTGGAAAGTTGAGGCACGATTTTTATAGTAAATATTTTTGAAAATTTAACGGAAATTGAGGCATGCATATAAAAAGGCATGCCTTTTTGTTATCGGGCAAGATTGTTGAAGAACTTTTAGTCAATTAGAATATTCGAGTTTGAATTTATCATTAAAATTGTCAAGATTTTACTTAAACTAATTGATGAAGGTTGATTTAGTAAGGAAACGTTATAATATAGGTGAAAGAATTTCATATATGTGGATTTAATTAATAGCCATTCAAGGGGGAGAATGATGTACACATATTTAGAGTTTGAAAATAAAATGGCTGATGAATTAGTAGAATTTTTAACATCAGAAACATGGAGTTTTCATGGACAGGAGAATCCTACTGAGGAGTCTATAAGAGAAAATTTAGCCAATGGGAATTATAATGAAAACGGGAACCAAACATTCTGGATCATGGATAATCATACAAAGATTGGTTTAATAAGAATTTTTGATTTAGAAGATCCCATATGTTTATTCGATTTGCGATTGAAAGAAAAGTTTAGAGGCAAAGGAATAGCAAAGCATATTCTTAATTGGTTAAGTACTTATGTATTCAATAATTACACTCATATTATTAGAATCGAAGGTCATACCAGATATGATAATTTTGCGATGAGAAAAACGTTCTTTAATAGCGGATTTGTGAAAGAATCTTATAACCGTAGATCCTGGAGACAAAGCGGACAATTATTTGATACTGTTGGATATGCGATGATAAGAGAAGACTGGGAGAACAATACCAAAACAATAATAAAAGATAACTTTCCATACTAACTTAAAGGAAAAATAGAGAAAGAAGGATTCTATAATGTAATTGGTACGTCATTGATCAAGGATATTACAAAAGGTTCTTAATACTGTTAAATCATCTTCAGTTAAAGGGCCATATTGTTGATTAAGTGTTCGAAACTTTTTGCACTATGAAACGTATAAAAATTGCGAAGGAATGTATTTGAACTACGTAGCAGGTTTAGAAGGTAATTCACAACAAAGGGGGATAAAAAGTGGATTTATTATCTTGGATAGCTGTTGGGTTCATCATAATCGAATTTGTTGTTCTTGCTTTTATAACAAGAAATATGGAAAATGAGGTTCATCAAAGTTCAGCTACCCAATCCATAGTTTGGAGGATAGTGGGAACCACAGTTTGGGGGATAGTGAGTCTCTTCTTTGTTGTGTATTGGTTACTTCCTAGACTTTTGTGAAGAACTACACTTAAACAATTGGGCGCTTTTCTGAAATATGGAAAGCGCCTTTCTTCATGAAAAGGGCCATTTTCTTGAATAAGAGAAGGAATTATTCGTAAGTAAATCAAAGTTAATGAAAGGAATAAATGTTCAAAGCACTTTTGAAAAAATATTCATCTCCACTGACATACTGTTGTCAGCATTTGACGTTTACAATAGCTATTGGAACAGCAATAGTTGTATTTGTTTATCCGTACTTTATTGTCACACATTAAATTCAAAATTTCATTTTCCTAAGGAATTAATAATCAATGTAGTTCGTATAATCGATAAGTGAAAACATAAAAAAGGTGGGAATAATTCTATGTTTAAACCAAACCCAGCTAATACTGCAATTGTTATTACTGACCCTCAAAATGACTTTTTGTCTCCAGGCGGAAGAGGATATCATTTGACAAAGGCTAACATTAAACAAAATAATACTTTAGCCAACTTGGAACTACTATTAAGCACTGCTCGTAGTAAAGGTTATCAGCTCTTTGTTTCCCCGCACTTTTTATATCCACATGACTATGATTGGCGGTTTACAGGGAACGAACAAGAGATGTTGATTAGTTTGCGTGTTTATCAGAAATTAAATCAATTTAGTCCTCCAACTCCGGAAGCCGATTATGTTTCAACTTTAGCTCCGTATATCTGGGACAAAACAACCGTCATTGCAACACCGCACAAGGTGGCCAGTCCTCAGACGAATGATCTAGTCTATCAACTAAGGCAACGTAGAAAAGAACAAGTAATTTTGGCTGGGGTATTATCAAACGTATGTGTTGAATCGCATATGAGAGATTTGATCGAAAATGGCTTCAAGACAGCTGTTGTTTACGATGCAACTGCCACGATTAGTGAAAACGATTTTCGTGCTGCTGTTACGAACTACCGAGCTTTCAGTAGCGCTACATGGACAACACGCGAAGCCATTTCAAATATGTAATGATACTCTTAAATAGGCTACTAAAGAAAAGATTATTCTTTGAATAATTGTAATGTTGCAGCCGTTAGATGTTTCCATTAACGATATCCAATAAGTCGATTCTTATAAAATTAAGATTCATTTACAGTGTGTTTCATTAGAAGATTTCCACCATAACCATTGCTAGTCCTGAAACTCTCCCATAACTTAGACTTTCAAAAGTAAAGTTACCTCAAGATTAGTTTTTAGAGTGGCTAAAGCAATTAAACGAGAATTAAAATGTAACTCCTTCTTCAGCTAATGGGCGCTTTTCTGAAATA
>NZ_JBALPC010000181.1:5514-7201 GCF_036965225.1 Bacillus sp. JJ1474
TAAGTGTGTCGTGTAAAAAATTTCTAGACGGAGTTAGAAAAAAATTTCAAATATTTATATCACATTTATCAGTGTTGTAAATGAAAAGAATTTTTAAGAATAATAATCAAAATAAAATATATTTACAAACCTCTACTTCTGAATGGAGTAGGGGTTTTTTTATGGTTACCAATAAGGATGAGGGTTTGAAGGGGAAGAGATTGTTTTGCTTGTGAAGCTATTAGGAATAATGGGTGGAAAGTGATTGCGAGAAAATCAAATAGGCGAAAATTGTATGGGAAGAAAATATTGTAAATTATACACACTTTGTATATAATGTATATAAAGTGTATATACATTATTTTAAAAAGAGGTATTTGTATGCAAATAATAATATCCAATATTTCAAAAGAACCAATTTATGAGCAGATTTATGTGCAAGTTAAGAAACAAATTTTGACGAATGAACTGAAAGCAGGGGCGGCTTTACCATCTATGCGTCAGTTAGCTAAAGACCTAGATATAAGTGTAATCACAACAAAACGGGCGTATGAAGAGCTTGAGAAAAATGGTTTTATATTCTCAATCGTTGGAAAAGGATCATTTGTATCTGAACAAAATAATGAAATGATTCTTGAACGAAAAATGAAAGTCATTGAAGAACAGTTAATGGCTGCAATTCAAAATAGTAAAGAAATAGGAGTAGAGTTAGCTGAATTAAAAGAATTACTTACAATGTTATATAAGGAGGAAGTATGATGGAAAACGTAATTGAGCTACAACATGTAAATAAGGCTTTCAAAGGATTTGAACTGAAAGACTTATCAATCTCAGTGAAGAAAGGCTTTGTTACAGGGTTTATTGGTGGTAATGGAGTAGGAAAATCCACAACGATTAAGTTGATTATGAATTTATTACAACCGGGTAGTGGAGAGGTTTCACTTTTTGGTTTGAATTATAAAATGCATGAAAAAGAAATAAAACAACGAATTGGCTTTGTGTTCGATCATAATGTTTTTTATGAGAATCTTACCTTATTAGAAATGAAAAATATAATAAGACCAATTTATAAAAAATGGGACGATTCTATATTCAATCATTATGTAGATCGGTTTGAACTACCATTAAAGAAAACATTGAAAACTTTTTCTAAAGGTATGATGATGAAGGCTTCCTTAACCATTGCGTTATCCCACGATGCTGAGTTAATTATTATGGATGAACCAACGTCGGGATTAGATCCAATATTTCGTAGAGAACTGTTAGATATCCTTCACGATCTCATGCAGGATGGTGAAAGAACGATTTTCTTTTCTACTCATATTACGACAGACTTAGAACGAATCGCGGATTATATTACTTTTATCCATGATGGACAACATATTTTTACAAAAGAGTATTATAAAATCGAAGAAGACTATGCACTTGTGAAAGGAAATATAAATCTATTAGATCGTGATACAGAACAAGAATTTATAGGTGTCCGTAAATCCAATCATGGATTTGAAGCATTAACGATAAATAAACAACGTACAGAAAGTATCTTTGGTGATACGGTCATTTTGGAGAAACCAACACTAGAAGATATTATGCTATATACAAAGAAAGGAAAAGATAACTATGTTCAATCTCATTCGTAAAGATATTATTTTACAGAAAAATACATTATTAATTCTTTTACCTATATTATTTATATATTTATTTTTAA
>NZ_JBALPC010000182.1:0-9979 GCF_036965225.1 Bacillus sp. JJ1474
GCAGATTTTTAAATCCTGCCAATCTATTATTATTGAAAAATTTCTTTCTATTAAAAAAAATTATTGTGTTCAGTTCGTTCAAACTCATAAAGGTAAAATGATATACCTTGGTTCTGCTGAACAGATTATTAGTGATGAGGGAAAATACAGTGGTAATTGGATAGATGCAGATGATCAACCTCCGGACGCTGTAATCCAAATAGGCAAGGAAATCATGGAAAAAGCGGTTTCTCTTGGCTATTGGGGTGTAGCCGGGTTCGATATCGTTATAACCGAGGATAACCGTATCTTTGTCATAGATTTGAATTTTAGACAAAATGGTTCTACGGGAGCTTTACTATTTATGGAACAGATTATGACTTCTCTAAGTGTAAAAGTATTGAAACTTCGTAAATGGAAAACAAATCTGGGTTTTGATAAATTCAAGAAATCAGTCAAGCCCATGGTAAGTGGAAAAATGTTAATACCCCTCTGTATTTACAATCCGACCATACAAAACCCGGACAACCCTATCTATTTATCAAGCATTTTAGTTGGAAATTCAAAAGATGAAATAAAACAAATTGAAGGCCAAATGGGAAAAATAGGATTTAAATAAAAAGATGGGCATATGGACAGGGGCTAACTGTCTGTCCCTTCATCTCATAGTTTCTTCTCTTTACCGAAAAAATATTTGACAATTTTGTGAACAAAATGAATAATAAATGAAAAAGGGGGATGAATTAAATGGAATCTAAGTTAAAAATACTTAATGCTACAAAGTCTGTTGGGTACACAGCCCTTGCTATTGGTATCGCCATTTTTCTATACGGTTTCTTTGTAAGCGATTACGGCATACTAACAGGCGTTGGTATTGGAACTGTAATGGGGGCTATCTTTATCTTCCTTATTGGGGTATTTTTCGTTGCTACAGAAGAGATGAATGAGAAAACAGATAAAGGGATCAAGGTTTATTAATTAGTTATAAATCAGTCATAGACTTTGAAAATAAAATATAAAAGGAGCGCCAAAATAGACGCTCCTTTAGATGTCTTATGCCATATCCCAGATCAAAATTAGTAATGTACCGAAAACGGTAACTAATGCGATAGCAAATGCATAATAAATATTCGTATAAATTGAACCTTTGTCTGCTGTTTCACCAGCATGCATAAATACAACGAGCTGAACGCCTGCTTGCACGAATGCTGTTACTAAAAGAATGGTCATACCCATTGCAAATGATAAATCAAAGAAGTAAACAGCAAGTGCCACAACAGTGAGAACCAACGAAAATACAAAACCAATGACTTGTTTGCGCGGGAATAATTCGCTCATGTTTACATCAATCCTTTCAAGTAGACGAAGCTAAAGATGAAAATCCAAACAACGTCTAGGAAATGCCAGTAAAGTGAAAAGATAAACGCTTTATTCGTTGTTTTAGGAGTCAAGCCTTGTTTTTTAACTTGCAGGATAATGAATAATCCCCAGAATAAACCAAGCGTAACGTGCGCTCCATGTGTTCCTAATGTTGTTAATAAGGCCGCAGTAAAGGCACTCGTTTGCAGACCTGCTCCAATGTGAACATAGTGTACGAATTCATAAATCTCAACGCCTAAGAAGATAAGGCCAAGAATGAGTGTGATGGCAAAAAAGGTCATCATCGCTTTTTTACGGCCAATGCGCATCGCATGAACACCAAGCCCGATCGTGAAACTGCTTGTTAAAAGCACGAATGTTTCAATTAGCACTGGTGCAATTTCAAAAATCTCGGCTCCTGATGGCCCGCTTCCTGTCCGATCTACTAATGTGAAGTAGGTTGCAAAAAGTGTGCCAAAGAGCATAATTTCAGCTCCAAGGAAAATCCAGAAGCCTAAAATATTCATTTGATTTTGCTCAGTACTGTATTCAAGTGGAAGCGCGTGATCTATTTTCATTAGCTAGCACCTCGCAATTTTTTTTCTGTGTCTTCAACTTCTTCAACGGAAATATAATGCCCATCATCTTGTTTAAATGAATTATAAGCCATACAAGCAAAAATACCGATTGTAGTAATAATTAATGGAATCCACATGCTAAATACAAATGAGAAGCCCCATACGAAGAAAATACTGCTCATAATAAACGGAACACCACTGCTATTTGGCATATGAATTTTTTCAATTTTATCTTTAAAAATTGATTTACCTTTTTTCTTATGATCCCAGAATGGTTCAATTGAATTTACTTCCGGTGTCACAGCAAAGTTATAGGCTGGAACCGGAGTATGTGTAGCCCATTCAAGTGTACGAGCATTCCATGGATCCGAACTGATATCTCTTGAAGCATAGCGTGTGCTGTAATAAACATTATAGACAATTAACGCGAAGCCAATTGCAAGTCCAATTGCCCCGGCAAATGATAGTAAGTTTAGTGGTCCAAAGCCAGCTTCTTCAGAGTAAGTGTACATACGGCGTGCCTGCCCGTCTAAGCCCGTGAAGAACATCGGGAAGAATGTTACGTTAAAGCTGATCGCGATAAACCAGAATGCCCATTTACCAATTCTTTCACTCAGCATGAATCCGAACATTTTTGGCCACCAGTATGTGAGACCTGCAAGCATCGCAAATACGACACCAGGAATAATTGTATAGTGGAAGTGAGCGACTAAGAACATCGTATTATGGTATTGATAGTCGGCACTTGCCATCCCTAACATAACCCCAGTTACCCCACCGATTGTAAAGATCGGAATAAATCCAACAGAATAAAGCATTGGAACGGTAAATTCAATTTTCCCTTTATACATCGTTAATATCCAGTTGAAAATTTTAATTCCAGTCGGAATCGCAATCGCCATTGTCGTAATCGAGAAAATACTATTCGTTAATGGTCCCTGCCCCATTGTAAAGAAATGGTGTGTCCAAACTAGGAATGATAAAAACGAGATGATTACAATGGAAGCAACCATTGATTTGTATCCATATAGATTTCTACGTGCAAAAGTGGAAATAACTTCACTGTAAACTCCGAATGCCGGTAAAATTAATATATAAACCTCTGGATGTCCCCAAACCCAGAATAGGTTTGCCCAAAGCATATCCATTCCGCCATTTGTCGTTGTAAAGAAGTTTGCTCCAAATAGTCGATCCATTGTTCCGAGTAGTAGTGCAACTGTTAGTACTGGGAACGCGAATACAACGATAACGTTCGCAATAAAAGCAGTCCATGTGAACATAGGCATCTTCATTAAGGTCATGCCCGGTGCTCTCATTTTTAAAATAGTCGTCATAAAGTTAATCCCCGAAATCAATGTACCGATCCCTGCAATCTGTATCGCTATCATATAATAGTTCGTTCCTACAGATTGACTGAAATCATTTCCTGCAAGTGGGAAATAAGAAGTCCAACCTGCATCTGGAGATCCCCCGATGACGAAGGAAATGTTGAATAACATCGCACCCATAAAGAATAACCAGAAGCTTAGTGCATTTAGACGCGGGAATGCTACGTCACGAGCACCAATTTGTAAAGGAACAACGAAGTTCATTAGGGCATAAATAAATGGCATCGCCATAAAAATGATCATGACCACCCCATGGGTAGTAAATACTTCATTGTAATGCTGTGCATCAAGCAGCGTATTTTCAGGTACAGCTGTTTGTGCTCTCATCATAATCGCATCTACCCCACCACGGAAAAGCATGAGGAGCGCAGAGATTAAATACATAATTCCGATCTTCTTATGATCAACAGTTGTCAACCATTCACGCCATAAATAACCCCATTTTTTAAAATATGTTAAACCGGCAATAATCGCGATTACTGTCAAGCCAATCGCTACCATGGATGCATAAATCGCTGGACTTGGATGAGGAATGGCAAATCGATCAAAGTAATCCATTTTTTTTGACTCCTTTCGGGAAAAAATAATGCTTATCGAATAAAACAAATTTTTATCAATCTTTGAATCTATTAGTGATTGTTATGTTCGGAATGATTTTCGTTTGAATCATCATGAGAATCGCCTGCTTCGTGTTTATCATCAGCATGTTGTCCTTCATGAGAATCATTTGACCCATGATTATGTTCAGGAGCAGGACTAAATTCTAAATGAGTATTGCTAAAAGTTAATTGACCAAGATGGCCAGGTTCAAGCAGTTTTTCGAATTTTTCTTCTGTTAAAGGCTCAGCAGTCTCTTTCACTTCATCTACCCAATTATCAAACTCTGCTTCAGGCATCGCTTTCACATTGAATGTATTTTCAGCGAAACCTTTTCCGCTAAAGTTTGAATTTCGTCCCATATATTCACCAGGAACATCGGCTGCTAAGTGCAACGTGGTGACCATGTCAGCCATCGCATATTTTTGTCCACCAAGCTGCGGAATCCAGAAGGCCGTGATTGGTCCGAATGAGTAAAGCTTAAATTCCAACGCACGATCGGTTGGGATATATAAGTAGTTAACCGTTTCGATCCCTTCTTCTGGATAGCTAAAATGCCATTTCCAGTTAGAAGTCGAAGCATATACGACTAAAGGCTCCTTATCCTCATATCCCTTCGGAGTAGCTTCTACCTCATACGTAGATCTAACAGTAATGATTGATAGGAAAATGATGATAATAACAGGAATCCCTACACAGATTGCTTCAACAATCGGATTCCCTTCAATATGTGGAGGTTCGTAATCTTCCCGTTGTTTCGATGCACGGTATTTTAATAGTACAAAAACTAACAGTGCAAAAACGGCAATGACAATGATCGCCATCATCGCAATCGATATCCAAATGACATTAGCTGTCGTTTCGGCTTGAGGTCCTTTAGGATCTAAAACCATTACTGGTTCACAGCCTGTTAGCACCGTGATAATAGTAAAAACTAAACATAAAAAAGCCCATTTTATTTTCATTGAGGGTGCCCCTTTCCTTTCATTTAAGCTTTGAAGCATTGTTTAAATGTTTTTTCTGTGATTTTTATCACAATTTACAACTATCTTATTCCGATAAAACATTTAAAACAATGAATTTATCAGGATGTCACAAAATGTTCATGATATAAAGGTGAAAAAATTCACAAAAAGTTCAAAGATCGCTAGAAACAAATATATTCATATAATAAATTTTGGCATCAGATGAAATAAGTGGATTAATATATTTATAATCAATCGATTTTTAATTTCTATCAGGATTTATGGCCCTCAGCATGTATAAACAATGGTGAATGGCGTGATGGGAACGGCATTATTGCTCCAGCAGCATAGAAAAGCAGGGATGAAGGGTTTTTAGAAGTCTCCTTAGAGCCTTTTAACAGGAAATTCGGTGACGAAGGGTGTTTAAAAGCCTTCTTAGAACCCTTCAACGCGAAAAATCCGTGACAATGGGTGGTAAGAAGAATGGATTAGAAAAACGATTAAATTAATGATAATGAAAAAGGACCAAACATAGAGAATAATGTCCAGTCCATCGAAATTAGGTTTCCTTTATTTCAAAATAAGGAGGAACAACCCCCCTCCCCTATATCCACGCCTCTGATAATCTTTGAATTCCTTCTTTAATTTCTTCTATTGTAAGCCCCCCATATCCAAGGATCACCATGTGAGTTTTCGGTTTTTTTATAAATGATATGGACGCCGGGTAAGTACGGACTCCTCTCTCTACCGCCTGGTGAATTGCGCATTGTTCTGTGAGGTAAGGGGGCAGCTTAAGAACAATATGTAAACCTGAATGTTCCCCGATTATTTCAAACTCCTTTGGCAAGTAGGTTTCAATGGATTCTAATAATACTTGAAGTCTTTTCCGATAAGTCGTACGCATTTTGGCAAGATGCCGTTCAAAGTGGCCTTCTTTCATAAAATCTGCCACTGCTAGCTGATCCATACGGGAGACAGTTGATTTTTGCTGTTCATTAAATTTTTCGAATGCAATAACTAAAGATTTGGGTATTATCATATAGCTCATTCGAATGGAAGGAATGAAAGATTTTGAAAATGACCCAAAATAAATAACATGCTGAAGTTGATCAATTTGTGCCAAAGCCGGAATCGGCAACCCTTTGTAGCGATATTCCGAGTCATAGTCATCTTCAATAATAAAACTTTCATGTTCATTGGCCCATTTTAATAAACCGACCCGCCTTTCGAGCGACATGATCATTCCGAGTGGAAACTGGTGGGCAGGTGTGGTATATACCAAATCTAATTTTTTATTAGGGATGGATACCCCAAAGTGATCTACTTGAATAGGAGTCACTGTCAGTCCTAGCTTAGCAAATACAGCCTTTGCCCGTATAAATCCAGGTTCCTCCATACCAATACGTGTTTCCATTCCGAAAAACTGACATATATCCTGTAATTGCATTTGTGTTCCGCTATAAATGAATACTTGGTCTGCTTCACATTGGACACCGCGTGAACGCCCTACATATTTGGCAATTTCTGTCCGCAACGCCCATTCCCCCTGCCACGGACTACTCACTAAATTCCCTTCTTCCAAATGTTTTCGAATCAATCTTTTCCAAATCTGAAATGGAAAATGGACTGAATCCACATGTCCAGAATTGAAATCAATTAATCCTTCTTGGTTCAAACATACAGAAGATTCCTGAATAGGCATATTCTTTGTGATCGGTTGCCATTCTTGTTCAATGGCAGACACAAAATAGCCTGACCGCTCACTACTGATAATATAGCCTTCCGCCAAAAGTTGTTCATACGCTTCACGAACTGTATGAACACTTATATCAAGCTGTGTAGCAAGCTGCCGTTTTGAAGGAAGCTTGCTATGTGGAAGAACTGTTTTTTTTAGAATGGCATTTTTTATTTGTTCATAGATTTGGATATACATAGGCTTTCCTTGCACTAAATATATTGGCAGTTCCATTTTATTTCTCCTTTTGGTATGGTCATTATTTTTCTTTTTGGTTATTTTCATCATACCAAAATTTCAATTAAATGGAGGAAAGGAGTGATTATTTATGGAAAAAATTATATTAGAAAATGAGGTTGTTTGCTTAAAGGAATTGGATCAAAATGACTTAGATGGTATTTTTGAAGCTTCACAGGATGAATTAATTTGGAAGCATATGACCCTGAACATCGCAACTAAAGCAGATTCGGTTGAATTTGTGCAAAATGCATTGACCAATAAAGAGCAAGGAACAGAATATCCATTTGTCATTATCGATCAAAAAACAAAGCAAATTATCGGTTCCACTAGATTTCTAGATTTACATTTAAAACATAAGCGATTAGAAATCGGTTACACATGGCTGAATACAAAGTATTGGCGTACAAATATCAATACAAATTGTAAGTATTTGCTGCTAGAATACTGCTTTGAAAATCTTGGTCTTCATCGCGTTCAACTGAAAACAGATCATGAGAATTTCCGTTCTCAAAAGGCCATTGAACGAATTGGCGGCAAAAAAGAAGGGATCCTGCGCAATCATATGATTCGCCAAGATGGCACTGCCCGACATACGGTTATATACAGTATCACGCACGACGAATGGCCGTATGTAAAGGAGCATCTTCAAAAGTTGATGAGATAGTTAAGTAGTCAATAAGGGAGTTTGCAATGCTCTCAATTGGAGGAGATCTGGGCAAAATTATTCCCAGACCTCTTTCAATGTATCTCGGAAAAGCTGGTTGAGTTCATTAGTTGGATTTGGAACACCGCAATGTCTCCTTTTTCCAAATTCTTCGAGACGTTCAATTTCTTTTTGAATAAATGAATGGAGGACGCCTATGTTCAAGTCTGTGCCCCACTCTTCTCCGTCCATTTTGTGTTGAATAATTTTAACAATTTCTTCTTTCACTTCTCCTGGAGAAATAAGCGTTTCAAACAAAATATGAAAGTTAACTGGAGGTATTGTTTGAAACTTTTCTATCCATTTGGCTGCTAGAAGTGGTCTTAATACATTGATATATTTCTTAATTTTTCGTGCATTCCCTTGAATACAGTCACGGAAATTCCCTTTTGCCATCCTAACATAATGATTTATCCCATTCACAGGTGAAAATACATTCTGTGCCATCAGCCGTATCTGCTTGATGGTTGAATAGAATTCATCATAAATAATACTAGAGTGTAACCATTCGAAAAGAGACGGATTGGATTTCCTTAATAATCTCAACGCCTTCGTGAGCTCCCAGCCGCTTAAATCCAATTGATCATCAATCGGAATTGAAACAGCATCCCGATTCGGAATTTCTATCGTATCCCTCTGTTGATCAATGGATAGATACCAGTCCATTCGGTGTACATATATGAAACGAACATCGTAGTCACTATCTTTAGATGGGAACCCCCAGGCACGACTTCCTGCTTCGCATGCATAAAGGACCTTTATATCATAATCAACTTCAAGCTGACGCATTACCTGCTGGATATGGTCTAACATTTGGATGCCCCCGATCTTTTCAAGAATTAAGTATATGTTTGGAACTATGCCAATTTCTTTTTTAGTATGACAATATCTATGTGACTTAAGCAAATATAAGGTGATCATCCAATTTCAATTAATTTATAAAAATAAAAAAATTATATTGACATATTATTTTCCGTTTGCTAAATTTACTCTAATAATAAATTCAGTGACGAGAAAGAGTAAGATAAGCAGCCTGAATTACAGAGAATCGGTATTTGGTGAGAGCCGATGTTCAGAACTTGTCCGAAGTCATCTCCGAGATGCAAAGCTGAAGTCAGTAAGCTTTGACGGGTTTCCGCCGTTACCATGGATCACGTATAATTGTACGTTGACTTAAGTGCCGTAATTTTTTGATTTATTTTTACGGAATAAGGGTGGTAACGCGAGCGATAACTCGTCCCTACTATAGGGACGAGTTTTTTGTTATTCAAATATAAAAAAGGAGTGGGTTTTTATGAAAAAGTTAGACACATTATTTATTGGCCTTATGCTATTTTCAATGTTTTTTGGTGCAGGAAACTTAATTTTCCCTCCAGTTCTTGGTTCTGAATCTGGCACATCTTTTTGGTTTGCGATGGCCGGCTTTATTTTAACGGCTGTTGGTTTGCCGTTTGCAGTTCTCTTTGCCGTATCGCTAGTAAAAGATGGAGCAACTACAATCGGAAATCGCGTGCATCCAGTATTTAGCACAGTTTTCATGGTTGCTGTCTATCTATCAATCGGACCATTTCTAGCGATTCCAAGAAACGCTAATGTTGCCTACGAAATGGGCGTGAAACCATTTTTAAAAGAATCATGGAACAGCTCAGTCGTTCTCGTCCTATTTTCAGTAGTGTTCTTCGCCTTAGTATATGTAGTCAGCTTGAACCCTACTAAAATGGAAAAATATATGGGACGCTTTATCACGCCAGTACTGCTTCTAGCAATGGTGGTCTTATGTACAATTGGTTTTATGAAATTAGATGCACCACTTAGTTCGCCAAGTGAAGCTTATCAATCAGGCGCATTCTCTAAAGGTTTTATTGAAGGATATAACACAATGGATGCCCTTGCTGCGTTAGCATTCGGGATTGTTATACTTAGTGCTATTAAGAAAAAAGGAATCACGGACAGAAAACAATTAACTAGCTTTACACTAAAGGCTGGAGTCATCGCTGGAGGATTGCTATCCGTTGTATATGTAAGCATTGGATTAATCGGTGGAAAAATGACAGATGCCTCTTCCTATGAAACGGGTACAGACATTTTAACATCTGCCTCTACCCTTTTATTAGGTTCCGGAGGTGTAGCTTTATTAGGCTTAATTTTCACTTTAGCTTGTTTTACAACATGTGTTGGATTGACAACAGCTTGCGGACAGTATTTTTCGAAAGTTATACCGGCTGCTAGCTATAAAACCCTTGTCTTAGCTTTAACAATTATTGGGTTTACACTCTCAAATCTTGGTTTAAATCAAATTCTTAAATTTTCAGTACCATTCCTAGTCACGGCTTATCCATTAACAATCGTGCTAATTACTTTAACATTCTTTAATCGCTTCTTTAAAAATTCAAGAAAAGTATACGGAAGCACAGTGTTATTTACAGGGGTATTTG
>NZ_JBALPC010000183.1:0-2116 GCF_036965225.1 Bacillus sp. JJ1474
AGTGAAAAATAAAATGAATAGAATAAAAACTTGGACAAGACGTGTAATCATGTCAACTTTATTTTTGGCAGCTTTATTAACAACCTTTCAATCCATTTCAGGAGTACATGCAAAATCAATCGTCAATTATTTTAATAGTGATGATTTCCGTCAAAGTAAGAATTCAGATGACCATCCTTTTAGTCATACATTTAAAAGCGTGGGTATCGCCTATAAATATTTAAAGCAAATTGCAAATGTAGATTTAAAAATTTCCTCTAGCCGGGCGGTATCCGGAACACCGCCAAAATTAGAGGAGGCCATTGATTGGTCACAATATCCGATGAAAAAAGTAATAGCTACGGGTTATACTGCTTTCTATGAATCAACAGGGAAAAATCCTGGTCATCCTGGATTCGGTATTACATATTCAGGCGTAAAGGTGAAAAGAGATTTATATTCAACAGTAGCAGCAGATTTAAATGTATTCCCAATAGGAACGATCATTTTTGTCCCTGATTATGGATATGGAGTCGTTGCTGATAAAGGCGGAGCGATAAAAGGAAATAAAGTTGACCTATATTTTGAAACAGTCGATGATGTCTATAATGAATGGGGAAAAAAGACAATTGATGTTTATGTTGTTGAAATGGGTGACGGAACTCTTACTGAAGAAGAATTACATGCTTTAAATGAAAATGAATCCATGCAGGTTTTTCGTCAGCAATATATTAAATCAGAGCGAAAATAAAAAGTACAGGCAATCCATTGAAACGGATTTGCCTGTTTTTTTATAACTGCCTTTTTAGCAGACTATTGAATAGACGCATACGCTTCGGGGTGAATTTTCTTCGCCAGCTTAATCGCTCCTTCGATCAAACGAGGTGACGGCCTGCAGTATAGCTCTTCCTCAAGAACAAGAATATGCTGATTTCTGACCGCGTCCATTTGATCCCAGCTTGGTCTTTTTAGAACAATTTCTGGATTGACTTTCTCCTTCCGAACACCTACCCATGCAAGGCAAATATAATCGGGGTTCCGGCGAAATACATCATCCCAATCAGTTTGAACACTTGCCAATTCTACATCTTTAAACAAGTTAACTGCTCCGGCAAGTTCGCTTATTTCAGTTAGCCAATTGACTTGACCCGGGGTAAAGACAGGCTTCGGCCACCATTCCCAGTAAAGGGAAGGCTTTTCCTCAATATTTGCAGCGATCATCCTTAATTCTTCGATTTGTGAGCGGAATACCAAAGCGGCTTTTTCACCGGCCTCAGGCTGAGCTAATGCTTTTGCGGTAATAATTAAATCATTTTCAATATCTTTTAAGCTTTGTGGATTTAGAATGATATGGGGTATGTTTCTTTTCTCTAATTCTTCAATGTTTTTCTCCATGCCAGGCACACTCAAAGACGCCAGGACTAAATCTGGCTGCAGTTCTTCCACTTTATCCATATTAATCGAAAGATCCGGCCCGAGCCGAGGCAAATGTTTAATTTGCTCTGGCCAGTCGGAAAAGTCATCAACACCTGTGAGAAGGTGAGTAAGGCCTAAATATTCAACTAGCTCTGTATTACTTGGACATATAGAAACGATTCTCAATGATTTCACACCTTTTGGTTAACATTAAGCAGATATTTATTAAGAAATAATATAATGTAAAAAAAGTGTTAACAGAATGCCGGTTAAGCCGCCAAAAAAAACCTCAATTGGTTTATGGCCAAGCAATTCCTTTAATTCCTTCCTTTTCTCTTGTTCTGCTTTTTTTTGCCAAACCTTGGCTTCTTCCATAAAACGGTTAAAATCTGACATTAATTGATTTAACATAATGGCTTGTTCCCCTGCTTGTCTACGAACTCCAGTCGCATCAAACATAGTGATAATGGCAAATACAGCAGATATTGCAAACACTGGTGAGTCTAAACCAGTTTCCAATGCAACACCAGTAGAAAGTGCGGTAACGGCTGCTGAATGAGAGCTTGGCATTCCGCCTGTGCTCGTAAGCAATGCCCAATTAACCTTTCGAGTAGCAATAAAGTGAATTGGGACTTTAACAAACTGGGCAAAGAAGATGGCCGCTATGGCCGACCAAAGAGGAAAATTCAATAATAAATCCATTTATTAACCACCTTTTAAA
>NZ_JBALPC010000183.1:2122-5414 GCF_036965225.1 Bacillus sp. JJ1474
ATATTTAATTCTGTGGATTTTTTTTAGAAAAATTTCGACTATTTCCCGCAGAATTAAATCCTTTTGTTAAGATGATAATAATAATTTGCTGATAGTGCAATGTTTTTCAGAAGGAAAGCAGAGGGGCATTGTATTATTTTGGGTAAAATCTCTCATAGGGGAGTGATTTGATTGAAGGACTACCCACTCGAATATTATGAGTTTTTTATAAAGTTTAATGAAGGGGATTACTATACTTGCCATGATCTTCTTGAAGAAATGTGGATGACCGATAAGGGGAATTTATTTTTTAAAGGGCTGCTGCAAATGAGTGTAGCGATTTATCATTATGAATACGGCAATATTAAAGGCGCAAGGCTCATGATGCAGGCAGCACATGATTATTTACAGGATTACCGTCCAATGCACTGGGGAATAGATCTTGAACACGTTTATTCATTTATGGAAGAATGTCTTTCCCTTTTTCCTAAGGATATTGACCGTGTTCCGTTTGAAGAGGTTGAGTCCCTTCCTAAATTACCTGAGTTAATATTGTTTTTAAATGATTAGATAGTCGAAATAATTTTCTTTTTTCGCTATAATGAGAGCATCAAATATGGAGGTGGAAAAATGTTTACGGTATTAAAGGAATTAAATTATGCAAAAGAACATGAATGCCTCATCCTTGGAATTTTCGAAAAGCCGAATAAATTCGATGGAGTTCTTTCGAGTCTTGATCATGAATTTGGCGGGCAATTAACGGACCTTGTTAGAGGCGGTGATGTATCTGCCAAGAAAAAGTCTGTTTCAAAGGTACATACTTTCGGGAAAATAGGGGCAAAAAGATTATATATTGTCGGTCTTGGCAAGGAAAATGATTATAGCTTTGAAATTTTACGTGAGGCACTTGGAAAAACATTTAAAGCTGTAAAAGCAGACAAGTTACAGGACGCAGCTGTATTCCTTTCATCATTCACGAATGAAAATGTAGATGCAATGGATGCTGCACATGCTGTTGGTGAAGCACTTACATTATCGACTTATTCCTTTGCTGGCTATAAACAAAAATCAAATGAGCCTGAAAAATTCATTGAGAATGTAACCGTATATAGCGATTCTTTAGAAGAAGAGGAAATTAAAGCAGCTTTAACGGTCGGTTATACATATGGAAAAGGAACGAACTCAGCCCGTACACTTGTAAATCTGCCGGGAAATATGCTGACGGCTACAAACATGGCTAACTATGCTCTAGAATTAGCGGCTAAATATGATTTTGAAGCAGAGATCCTCGAAAAGGAAGATATGCTAAAGCTCGGCATGGGTGCCTTATTAGCCGTTAACCAAGGCTCTGTTGAACCTCCTAAAATGATTGTTCTCAAGTATCAAGGAAAAGAGGAATGGAAGGACGTCATTGGTTTAGTCGGAAAAGGGATTACGTTCGATACTGGGGGCTACTCCATTAAGCCAAAGGATGGAATTGTTGGCATGAAATCGGATATGGGCGGTGCAGCAGCTGTCCTTGGAGCTATGGAAATTATTGGTGAGCTTAGACCGGAACAAAATGTTGTCGCGGTTATTCCTTCAACTGACAACATGATTAGCGGAAATGCGCTTAAGCCTGATGATGTGATCACTTCTATGAGCGGCAAAACGATTGAAGTACTGAATACAGATGCTGAAGGTCGCCTTGCTTTAGCAGACGCGGTAACGTATGCAAAGTTTCATGGGGCTAACTATCTTGTAGATGTTGCGACATTAACGGGAGGAGTCATTGTTGCGCTCGGAAATGAAACGACAGGTGCTTTAACTAATAATGAAGCACTATGGGAGCAGGTTCTCGAAGCATCCTATGAAGCAGGGGAGCCAATCTGGAGACTTCCTTTATTTGAAAAAGATAAACAAAGAATAAGAAGCAGTAAGATTGCCGATTTAAATAACTCTCCAGGACGAGAAGGACATGCGATTATGGGAGGAGGGTTTGTGGGAGAATTTGCTGAAGGAACACCGTGGGTGCACCTTGACATTGCTGGAACAGCAACGACCCGCAAAGAACATAGTCTTGGCCCATCCGGTGCAACAGGCGTAATGGTCCGTACACTAGCCCTGCTTGTTGAAAGATTTGAAGTATAGGGACGGTTCTCAATATAAAATGGGCCAAGGGAATGTCCCCTTGACCCAGGTTCTTCTATCCCAATGGTATGGTCAAGGGAATTGAAAGTTTGACCTCCCTTGGCCTAAAATCCGAAAAGAGATGTAATAATATTTTTTCTTTTTATCTTCTTTTTAGGCTTCTCATTATCAAATATTAATAGATTTTCGGCAGGCAGCTTATTTTTTAGGCTGCTCTGTTTATTTTCAAGTATTTCAATCCGCTCAGTTAAATTCTTAATAATGCCCTGGAGATCTTCAATCTCACGGCGGTGCTGCAGCAGTTGATAGGAAACTACATCATCTGCTTTCCCGTTCACTCTCTGTTCCAGCAGTTCGATTTTCTCCAGCAGCTTTTCAGTTGCTTTGTCACTGAGATTCACGGTTGTTGTCAGACTTCCTCTCCTTGGCTTCCCTTCTTGTACAGTCACATTCTGTAGAATAATTCCTTTACTTAGCTGATCTTGAACTTGTCTCAGCAATTGAATATCTTCCTCTTTAAACCAATAATGACCAAGCTCGTTCCGTTCCATTTGGAGCTCCAGCTGTCTTACCCAACGCTGTACTGTGCTTGGCGAAACCCCTAACAACTTTGCAACAGCACTTGTATTCACACTGATCCCCTCCTTCATTAGTTATTGAATTCTTCCAATAAAAATAAACTCCTTCCTATATGACAAAACTAGTTTATTTTCGGCAAAGAAAGTGGAGATGCTACATGTTTTTATCATTCCCTATAATTAGAAAAAAAGGAGATTAAAAATAGGCAATAGTCCGAAAAATACAACAACTGACAAAATATTTACAAGTGCTCGAATAATGTTGATTAATCTGAATTCAATTATTATACTTAAGGTGCTTATAATTTTTTGAATGTTAGGAAAGGGGAATATTTTCTATGATTATTGGGGTACCAAAAGAAATAAAAAATAATGAAAACCGTGTGGCTGCAACACCAGCGAGTGTATATACACTAGTTAAAGCAGGTCATCAAGTATTAGTAGAATCAGAGGCAGGTCTTGGAAGCGGATTCACAAACGAAGATTATAAAGAGGTTGGAGCGGAAATCGTTCCTACAGCTGCTGAGGCATGGGCTGCAGAAATGGTTATGAAGGTTAAAGAACCTCTTGAGTCGGAATATAAATATTTCCGCAAAGATTTAGTA
>NZ_JBALPC010000183.1:5453-8269 GCF_036965225.1 Bacillus sp. JJ1474
GATTTAGTATTATTCACATATCTACACCTAGCTGCAGAGCCAGAATTAGCTAAAGCTCTAGTAGATACTGGTGTTACAGCGATTGCATATGAAACAGTTGAAGTAAATCGTACATTGCCATTACTTACTCCAATGAGTGAAGTAGCTGGACGTATGGCTACTCAAATTGGAGCTCAATTCTTGCAAAAGACTAATGGCGGAAAAGGCATCCTTCTTGCAGGCGTACCAGGCGTTTCACGCGGTAAAGTTACTATCGTTGGCGGTGGAGTAGTTGGTATTAATGCTGCGAAAATGGCAATCGGACTTGGTGCTCAAGTTACGATTATCGACCTTAGCCCTGAGCGTCTTCGTCAATTAGACGATATTTTCGGCAACAACATCCAAACATTAATGTCTAACCCATTCAATATCGCTCAAGCTGTTAAAGAAAGCGATCTTGTAGTTGGTGCTGTATTAATTCCTGGTGCTAAAGCTCCTAAATTAGTTACAGAAGAAATGGTTAAGACAATGGCTCCTGGTTCAGTTGTTATTGACGTGGCTGTTGACCAAGGCGGAATCTTTGAAACAGTTGACCATATTACAACTCATGACAACCCAACATATGAAAAGCATGGCGTTGTTCACTATGCAGTTGCAAATATGCCTGGTGCTGTTCCAAGAACTTCTACAATTGCCCTTACAAACGTTACGATCAACTATGCTTTACAAATTGCTAACAAAGGTGTTAAGAAAGCAGTTGAAGACAACGCATCATTAAAACTAGGCGTTAACGTCCTTAACGGAAACATTACTTACCAAGCGGTTGCTAAAGACCTTGGTTATGAGTATGTATCTGTTGACCAAGCTTTCGAAAACTAAGAATTAATTTTTCAACTTAAGCCCTTTTAGCTTCAAGCTAGGGGGCTTTTTCAATGGGATTTGACATTGTGAAGATTTATTTATATAATTTCCAAAAATAGAGTAAATACATTGACGAGGATTAGTAAAGTGTTTCAGTTTATTCTAGAGAGGAAGTCATTTGGTGCAAGACTTCTATAAACGGTCACTTGAACCTGCCTCCGAGTACTGTATCGGATAAATATTGAAGATACAAGCGGGTTCATATCCGTTATCATGATTCGAGAGTAAAGCTATGCTTTAAATTAGGGTGGTACCGCCATGCATTGGTCCCTAATTTGAAGTATGGCTTTTTTTAATAAGGGGATAGGGAGACGGATCTAGTGTCCCAGCAAAATAGGACATCAGAACCGTCCCCTTGTCCCTCAAAATTTAAAAGAGGTGTAAAGAAATGGCTAAAGAATTTGTTAAAGACATTACAGCAATGGATGATGATTTTGCCCAGTGGTATACAGATGTTGTAACGAAGGCAGATCTAATCGACTATTCAAGTGTACGCGGATGCATGATTATGCGCCCTTACGGTTATGCTTTATGGGAAAATATTAAAAATGAATTGGATCAACGCATTAAAGATACAGGTCATGAAAATGTGTATATGCCTTTATTTATTCCAGAAAGCTTGCTGCAAAAGGAGAAAGACCATGTCGAAGGATTTGCTCCAGAGGTAGCTTGGGTAACGCACGGGGGATCAGAAGAACTGGCAGAGCGCTTATGTGTCCGTCCAACTTCAGAGGTGCTTTTCTGTGAGCATTATAGTAATATTATCCACTCATATCGGGATTTGCCTAAGCTATACAATCAATGGGCAAATGTTGTGAGATGGGAGAAAACAACTAGACCGTTCCTGCGTACAATGGAATTTCAGTGGCAAGAAGGTCATACTTGTCATGCAACTGATGAAGACGCACATGAAGAAACAAAACAAATGCTTGATGTATATACGGATCTTTGCGAAAATATCCTCGCTATACCAGTGGTAAGAGGTAGAAAGACTGATAAAGAAAAGTTTGCAGGGGCTAAGTTTACGTACACAATTGAAAGCTTAATGCATGATGGAAAGGCACTGCAATCTGGAACTTCTCATCATTTAGGAGATGGATTTGCTAAAGCGTTTGGCATTCAATATTTAGATAAAGAGGGAAAGCAGCAATATGTACATCAAACATCATGGGGATTAACGACCCGCATCATTGGAGCCATGATCATGGTTCATGGAGATGACAGAGGACTTGTGATTCCGCCAAAAGCTGCTCCAACTCAAGTGATGATTGTTCCAATTGCTCAGCATAAAGAAGGCGTTCTTGATTTTGCCTATGACTTAAAAGACAAGCTTTCTAAACTTGCGCGTGTGGGCATTGATGCAAGCGACAAAAAGCCAGGCTGGAAATTTAATGAATATGAAATGAAGGGTGTTCCACTTCGTTTAGAGGTTGGCCCTAAGGATATTGAAAATAAACAAGTCGTACTTGCCCGCCGCGATACAGGGGAAAAATTGATTGTTAGCCTGGATCAATTAGAGACAAAGCTTACAGAAGTATTAGATGACATTCAGCAAAATTTATATAATAAAGCAAAAGAGCTACGCGAACAAAAAACCTATGTTGCGACAACTTATGATGAATTTAAAGATACTTTCGCCAATAAATCAGGTTTCGTAAAGGCCATGTGGTGCGGAGAGCTTGAGTGTGAAGAAAAAATAAAAGAAGAAACAAGCGTGACTTCAAGATGTATCCCATTTGAGCAAGAAGCTGTTTCATCCGAGTGCGTCTGCTGTGGACGTGAAGCTAATGAGCTAGTATATTGGGCGAAGGCGTATTAAATAAAATGTGCTTCATTCTGGACCTTGTTCAAGCGTGAAATTAGTTCCCGCGGTCACCAGAAGAGTGTTCTGGTGCCTGCTTAAGCGTAAAATCAGT
>NZ_JBALPC010000183.1:8470-18551 GCF_036965225.1 Bacillus sp. JJ1474
CCCGTGGTCACCAGAATAGGGTTTGATTCCCGTTCAAGTGAAAAATCAGCCTGAATGGTCATCAGAAGTGATATTAAATACCAGCTCAAGTCACTTTTCAAGGTTAAAAATAGTAGTCTTACTCTTTTCGTTTTTTCTATAACCTAATAGAAAGCCCACTCAAAAACTGCTTAAAATGCATATGAAGTAGTGTAGGCAAAAATATTAGGAGGTTACCCAAAATGTATTACCTGAGAGGAAGACCAAGTTATTATAGAGGAGACGAACGGTTCCTTGGTTTGTTATTTGGCGCCCCATTTGCTGGAGGTCTTCTAGGTGGGTTAATTGGAGGTGGGATAGCTGGATTTGGAACGGCAGCTCTCCTTGCTAATCGACCGTTTTATGGAGCACCATTTCCGCCATATTCACCATATGGCTTTGGATATGGTGCATATGGTGGATATGGTCCATATGCACCACCGTTCCAAGCAGGCTTCCCTTATTATTAAAAGTAATTTTCACATAGGAAAAAGCTCTCTCTTTACAGAGAGCTTTTTCCTTTTATTTTCGTAAAAAAATGGAAATCTATTTCCATCTTAACTTTAATGATAAACTGCAGCATTTCTGAATTTGATTGATGGATTCGAAGTCTAAAACCAACCCATCTGGTGTATACCTAACTTTAGGGATATGTTTGATTCCGGTTGATTTAATCATTGTACTAACCTTGTCCTGCTGTGATGCTTGTGCCGCACTCATTAATTGAAATGAAAAGGTTCTGGAAGAAGCCATCTTTGTTAATAATAGGCTGACATCTCTCATAATATTCTCCATATCCTTTGCAGAACTCATGAAGGTCCCCGGGTCTACAGTCGGATATTGCCGATTGGGCATACCTTGGAGAGGGTAATAGGGAAATTGATAAGGTGAAGTACAAAAAAAAATTTGTCCATAAGTAAAATGGGGAGTCATTCCAAATGGCCCCCTTTCTTTTTATCCTATATATGCGAAGAAAGCTTTTCCTGTGTTTCCACAAGTATTAATAGATGGAAAACTCTGTTATATTATTGTAAAAGGCGTAAAGGGGAGAATTGAATTGAATCTGAAAAATACATTGATTGAAGCTCTAGGGATGGAAATCATATCACTTGAAAAAGGCAAGGTTGTTGCGACAATGCCTGTTGATGAACGAACAAGACAGCCATTTGGTGTACTGCATGGCGGAGCCTCTGTCGCTCTTGCAGAAACTGTAGCAAGCATTGGCGCTTACGAACTGGTCGATCATGAAACAGAATCGGTTGCGGGGCTTGAAATAAACGCCAACCATATAAGAGCAAAGCGGGATGGAAAGGTTACTGCCATTGCAACCGTTCTTCATCAGGGAAGAACGACAATGGTTTGGGATATTAAAATTGTTGATGAAGAGGAGAAGCTAGTCTGTGTGTCAAGGTGTACAATGGCTGTTATAAAGAGAAAATAGGAATGGATAGGGCTGAATTCGAAATAGGTTGAAATTCAGCCCTTTTTAGTAGAAAAACAACATACCAGCAATTAACAGATTAAATTTGAAAATGACTGAGGTAATAAAAAGATGATAATAGGAAATAGAATGATAAAGGGAATTATGAAAAAAATAGGATACCCTTAAGGAATAAGTGTTATTGCAATCTAAGAGTGGTGGAATGAAACGAGAGGATTCGAAATGAACAAAAGGAATAAGATGTTGCGAACGTCAAAAGTATTATCAATGGCATTCGTAATCTTCGTCCAAATTTATTGGTATAAAATCCGAAAAAAGCCTGAAGAGGAATGGAAAAATCTTTGGAGGAAAATAGGAGAAAGGTTTCGAAAGACGCTTTTTGAATTAGAAGGGTTACTAATCAAAATTGGACAGATATTAAGTATTCGTACAGATTTACTGCCAGAAGCATTTATTCTCCAAATACAAGACCTTACTGATAAGGTTCCTTCTTCTAGCTGGGATGTAATTCAACAAATCCTTGAAACGGAATGGAAAAGTCCCATCGATCAGCACTTACTTTCAATTAAAAAGGAAGCTATTGCGTCAGCTTCGATTGGAGAAGTATATAAAGGTGTTCTGAAGGATGGGACAGAGGTTGCCATCAAAGTGAAGCGCCCCAATATCCAATCGATCATCCAAACGGACTTTCGTATATTACGCATTATTATCTGGTTTGCTGATCACTTTGTTCCTATTCCAAAAGGCTTTATCAATTTTAAAGTCTTATTTCAGGAGCTTAAACAAGTGATTGAACGGGAACTTGATTACTCAAAAGAGCGGGAGGTTTTGCTTTCTTTTAAAGAGAGATTTAAAGATGTGGATGCAGTACAAATCCCTTCTGTTTTCTCAGAGCTAAGTACTTCAAGGGTCTTGGTGATGGAGTGGATACATGGTATAAGACTTACAGATCGAGATGGGCTAGAGCAGTTAGTAGTAGGCAAGAACGAATTGGCCAAGCGGCTAATCAAAGTGTTTCTACCCCAATGGCTTGAACCAGGAATGTTCCATGCTGACCCACATCCAGGTAATGTCCTAGTTTCAAAGGAAGGAAAAATAATATTACTAGATTTTGGTATGGTAGGGGAAATCTCGAAAATGGATGCTGAATATTTCCAAGATTTAATTAAAAGCTTTCTTTCTAAAAATTATACTAAAGCCGTGGAAAGCTTGATTCATTTAGGTTTTTTCCATGATGAGGGAGATTCAAAGACGCTAGAAAAGCTATTAGCGGAAACTATGTCTTTTCAACTCTCAGATTTAAAAGATATGGATATGATTGCCTTAAAAATAGAAATGAATGATATGATTCAGGCACTCCCCATTCAGGTTCCAACAAGATTTGTTTTTCTAGGACGTTCTTTCGTAACGATTGAAGGAATTCTACAAGAATTAGCACCACAAGAGGAGCTAATTGATTTAGCAAAACCGGTATTTTTTGATTGGTTAAATAAAAAGGAGAATAATAAATGGTCGTTTGTCTGGATGTGGATTCAGTCACAGCCTTTATTTAAGGTCTTGCATTCCGCTTCAGAGTTTCTTAAAGCTCCGCAAACCTTTGAGCGCATAAAGGAAGTGGAACAAAGAAGACAATTTCAGTTTACTATTTTTGAAAATTATAAAAAGCAGCTGTTCCAATTAACACTGCTGGGTCTTATCGGGATCGCAGCTGGTGCTTATACCTCTCAACCCATTATTTTTCAATTATCGATTGGCATATCAGCCATCTCTAGTGTTTGTTATTGTATTTGCAGCTATAAGCTAAAAAAATGGATGAAATACATGCCAGAAAAGCGAAGATAGGACTGACAGAAATGAATGATATGTTAAATGATCCAAAATAAATCTTCGGATGGGAGAAATGAATAGATGAAAATAGTAAAAGCAACATTAAATGACCTAGAATCTGTAACTGAGCTTTTTGATTTATACAGGATATTTTATAAACAGAAATCTGACATCGAAGGAGCAAGGGATTTCATTCAAGGCAGATTAACTAGTGAAGATTCCGTTATTTTTATCGCGCTTGAAGGTGAAAATGCTGTTGGTTTTATTCAATTATATCCATCCTTTTCATCGGTCGGCATGAAACGTATTTGGATTTTGAACGATCTATATGTAAAAGAAAGTGTACGAGGGAAAGGCTTTGGCGAGAAATTAATGAAGAAAGCTATCGAATTTGCCAAGGATACAGAGGCTAAAGGAGTTCTCCTTGAGACTGCTGCAGATAATTTAGGAGCACAAAAGCTTTATGAGAAAGTGGGTTTTACAAAGGAAACTACTTATTTTTACTTTTATTCCATATAAAATTTAACCTTTAGGGAGAGGTCTATATGAATGCAAATTGTTTTATTTGTAAAAAACATAAGGGAGAGCTGCAAACATCCGGGGTGTTAATTTACGAGGACGAGTATGTATATGTTGGACATATTGATAGTAATGGGAAGCCCAATTATTTAGGACATCTTATGGTAGATTTAAAGAGACATGTCCCTACTCTAGCAGAAATGAATCCCGAAGAAGCAAAAGCATTTGGCATGATAATGGCGAGAGTGAGTAAAGCACTTAAAGAAACTGAAAAAGCTGAGCATATTTATGCTGTTGTTTCTGGTAATGCCGTTCCACATTTGCATATGCATCTTGTCGCCCGTTATCCTAATACTCCTGAGGAATACTGGGGGCCGTTTGCAGTATATGATTCCCCAAATGCTCGTATGGGCGACAATAGTGAAGTTATTGAAGTTTGCAATAGATTAAAAACTTTTCTTGAAATGAACCCCTATGAGTAAGGCCGGTGTATATGAATATAGTTGGGTAGGGAGCAAAGAAAGTTTTGTTGACAAAATAAATATTCATAGGATTAAGCATGTTGTTTTAGGGCGTTTTGGCGGAAATAAGACAGCGGGCCAGTATAAGAATGAAGATGGCTGTGTTATTTGGGTGGATGAAAAAATGGATTGGGAATTTGTTATCCTTTTGGACGCTCACCAAACGGCGGAAAGTGCAGAATTAGTCATTTCCACTTTTGAAGCTCAGAAACATGCCATAAAGGACATTTTATCCCTTTCAATTAACGAATCCTTTGATAGTTTAAGTAAACTAATATTAACCACTTTCAAAAGCCAATGGTTCAAAGAGGCTTGTCAAAATATTCAAGGAGAAACAGCTTGTCTGTTTGTTATGAGAAAAGGCAAGTTTCTTTGGTGGCTATCAATTGGCGATTGTGCACTCTATCTTTTTCACCCAGAATTATCAGCTCTGAACGAATTTCAGCAAAATCATAGGAGCTTCTATGAATGGGTTGGACGAGTTAATACTTTCGATTTGCCTGTTCCATGCTTTAGTGAAGGAAGAAAGGAACTAAGAAAAGGAAAAAATCATTTGTTTTTAACAACTGATGGACTGATAGAATGTCCAAATACTAATTTTGAAAAACCTAAAGAAATTTTTAAACCATTTGAGACTCGCTCAAATGATGAAAGTGTAAAGCAACTGCTGGAGGAAATTAGAGGTAAAAAAGTTCGTGACAGCACAACGATCATTTCCTGGTTTGTACAAATTGCATCAAATGGCAGCCTTCCTAGCCAGTGATAGAAATTTACGAAAAATCAATGATAACATCGATAAATAATCAGACCATTCCTATTCTAATTCGGAGGAATGGTCCAAAACAAATTGTTTGAATTTTTCAGTTGCAGGTGATAAATATCTTCCCTCTACCCACGCAATTCCAATTGTCCGTTGGCACTTTGGACCTTTGATAGGTATTTGTGATATTTTACTTTGGTCTGTCCCTTTTAAATTCGGTAGTATTGAAATTCCCAGTCCAGCTGCGACAAGCCCCGCAACAGTATCTGCTTCCGCTCCTTCAAATATAATCTTAGGTGCAACTCCCACTTTTTTAAACAATTGCTCTATGGTGATACGAAGGGAGAACCCTTCTTTTAAATGAATAAAAGATTCATCTGCAATTTCTTCTAACGTAATGTTTTTACGATTAGCGTATTTGTGGTCTTTCGGGACAATAACAAACAGTTCCTCATTCCAAAGCTGCCGCCATACAATTGGTGATTTAATTCCCATTGGAGCAATTAGACAAAGATCCATATCCCCTAATTGCAATTGATCAATAAGATTATGGGAGGGACCTTGTCCGAGTCGAAAGTTAATTTTTGGATAGTAGGCACGAAAAGAAGCGAGTAAATCAGGTATATGACTTGTACTCAAAGTGTGCAGAAACCCAAGAGACACTTCTCCCTTATCTGGATCAAGTAATTCTTTAATTTCTTGTTTACCTTCATTGAATTCTTTCATCATGCTATCCACATGCTTTAAAAAAATTTGACCGTATTTATTTAATCGAATAGAACGTCCCTGACGTTCAAATAAAGGCACTCCTATTTCATCCTCAAATCGGGCAATCGAACGGCTAAGGGCTGACTGGGAAATGGAGAGAGCTTCTGCAGCGTGCGTCACATGCTGCATTCGTGCCAGTGTTTGAAAGTATTCAAACTGCTGCCATTCCATCTTATAACACCACTTTCCAATTGAATTTCTTATTACATATATGCATTAAATTCATCGATATAATGAATTATACAACATATAAAATCGGTGGTACTATAAAAATAGGAAGCTCGCAAAGAGGCTTATTAAAACGAAATTTTTTAAGGGATGATTGATTTATGCATCAATTTGGAAGTCACGCGAATTGGGCGATTGTATGATGAGTTACATTCAACAAGGTACGACACTCTTTCGCAAAACCAGTTTTGCTTTCTTTGCTGCTGGTTTTAGTACATTTTCCATTCTTTACTGTGTACAGCCTTTAATGCCAGAATTTACAAAGGAATTCAATATTAATCCAACAACAGCAAGCTTATCACTTTCCATAACTACAATGGCGCTTGCTATTAGCATGCTGATTATTGGTTCATTATCAGAAGTATGGGGACGCAAGCCGATCATGGTCATTTCCATGCTTGCCGCTTCTGTCGTTTGTATTCTCACAGCATTCAGTCCTAATTTTCATTTTCTGCTGGGGTTCCGAACGATTGAAGGAATTTTATTGGCAGGTCTGCCCTCCATTGCCATGGCTTATCTTGGAGAAGAAATAGAACCGAAGAGTCTTGGAGCGGCTATGGGTCTATATATATGTGGCAATGCAATTGGTGGTGTTTTTGGCAGAGTTTTCACAGGTACGTTGAGCGACTATTTTGGTTGGCAAATAGCTATAGGGGGAATTGGGTTCTTAAGTTTAGCCGCTACTCTGATTTTTTGGAATAGCTTACCACCTTCGCGAAATTTTAAAGCCCGTCAATTAGAAATTGGAAAGTTAGGTAAATCATTAATTGACCATCTGAAAGATCCAGCTTTAGTTTGTTTATTTGTCATGGGATTTTTACTTTTAGGGAGTAATGTAGCGTTGTTCAATTATATAACTTACATTTTTCTCGAAAAGCCTTATTCGCTAAGTCAAACATTTGTAAGCTGGCTATTTTTAATTATGATCATTGGAATGTTTAGCTCTGTCTGGACAGGAAAATTAGTAGAACGCCATGGTAAGCAAAAAATATTATTCATCAGTCTATTCATTGCTTTGATCGGTGTCCTTTTGACTTTGAATTTTCATTTATATATAAAAATAATCGGTCTTGGCTTATTTACTTACGGTTTCTTTGGAAGTCATGCGATTGCTAGCAGCTGGGTCGGCCAACGTGCTATACAAAGCAAAGCACAAGCCTCTTCCTTATATTTATTTCTTTACTATGCTGGTTCAAGTGTAGGAGGAACACTCGGAGGGTTATTTTGGTCAAAACTCGGCTGGGGAGGAGTCGTTAGTATGACTGTTGGCTTCCTCATGATTAGTTTAGTACTTTGGGTGTTGGTTTCAAAAATTGTACAGAATTCGAAGAAAGTTTCTACAGTAGCCTAATTGTTCCTTGTTTGTAGAAAAGGAATTGGATGCTAGCTAACCAAGCCGGTGAGAGGCGTTAATTGATTTTGAAAAAGGTGAATGATTGATTAGCAATATTAACGGGGTTTTAATACTGTTAAACATATGATAGAATGTAATTAATCAAATATTGAATTACTTGGAGGAGTCTGTCACCAAGGGATAACTATGTCCTTTGGTAGCAGGCTCTTTTTGTATTACAATAATAAAATAAGGGGGAGAAAGATTGATTATCTTACAATTAGCGATCATTTTATTTGCAGCAAAGCTTGCAGGAAGTATAAGTGTGAGATTAGGGCAGCCTTCAGTCTTGGGAGAAATTATTGTTGGGATTTTACTAGGACCATCTGTCTTTGGCTTAGTAACTGCGACAGATACCTTAGCAGCGTTTAGTCAGCTTGGAGTTATCTTGTTAATGTTTATTGCAGGGTTGGAGACAGACCTTAATGAATTCAAGCGTTCTGGGAAAGCATCAACCTTTGTTGGCTTTGGTGGAATTATTTTTCCGCTTTTCTTCGGGTATTTAGCAGGTTTAATGATGGACCTTTCATCCTTCCAATCTATGTTCTTAGGATTAATGCTTTCAGCAACTAGTGTAAGCATCTCTGTTGTGGCATTAAGGGAGATGAATCAATTAAAAACTCGAGAGGGTACTACCATTTTAGGGGCAGCTGTCATTGATGATGTCGTTGTGATGATTGCGTTAGCATTCTTAATGAGCTTCGCAGGTGGAGATGTTAGTTTAAGTACTGTCATTTTAAAGAAAGTTCTCTTTTTTGCAGGAGCTCTGCTAGTAGCATGGAAGGCTGTACCTTACGTTTTAAGAATATTCTCCAAACTGAAAGTCTCTGAACCTATAATTGCAGCTGGATTAATTATTTGTTTTGTGTTTGCTTATGCTGCTGAAATCACAGGGGTTGCGGCTATTATCGGCTCTTATATGGCAGGTATAGCTATTAGTGTAACAGGCTTTAAGCATGAAATTTTTGAGAAGGTAGAAACAATTAGTTCGGCTGTCTTTGTCCCGGTATTCTTCACGTTTATTGGAATTTCTTCAGAGTTTTCAGGGGTTATTGATTCCTTATGGATCATTATCCTATTGAGTGTTTTAGCGATATTAACGAAATTTATCGGTGCCGGTTTAGGTGCCAAGTTTGCTGGCTTTGGTTGGAATAGTTCAATGGGAATCGGATCCGCAATGATTTCGCGGGGAGAAGTGGCACTTATTATCGCCGCTTTAGGAATTGAATCCAATTTAATAGACAAAGATTTGTTTGCTGTAATGATTGTTGTTATTCTTGTTACAACCATTGTGACGCCGCCGATGATGAAATGGTTTTTTAAAGATTCTGAGGCAGAGATGAGTATTAATATTAGGAAGAGTGTATAAAGAAAAAAGGGACGAATGCTCTATAGCATCTGTCCCTTTGCTTGTTCTTAACCAAATATTAGAATGACAATAAAATAAGCGACCATCGTAATTAAACCAAGTGGAACACCAAATCTTGCCCATTCCTTACTCGTAATATTCAATTTCCCTGCAGAGATAATGTTCGGAATGTTTCCGGGAATAAGCATACCGCCGCTGATCATCAATCCAAGTAAAATGGCTCTAATGGTTGGCTCGTCCATTGCAGGGCTAATTTCTGCCGCAGCAAGTGTTGCATTATCCAAAATAGCTGAGATCATATTGATCCAATATAGAACATAAGGGCTCATTCCTAGTAAATATTTTTCAATGAAAGGTTCGAATCCTGCACCTAGGAAAGTAAGTCCCATTACAAAAAGGTAGATTTTAACTGCACGAATAATAATTTCTTTATAGCTTTCCTTTTCAAGGGATGCCGTTAATCCATCTTTCCCCTTTTGAGGGTTAATTAAAACAGCTGATAGAATTCCAAAAATGATTACAGCGATAATGACATCGGCGCCAATAAGCTTAAATAAATAGAAAAATTCCTCATTTAATTTGCTGATAGCAATCGTAGAAAGCGGTTCTCCAATTGGAGTAAGAGCAGCACCAAGACCAATTGAGAAACAGGCTAGAACAACGAGACGTACCTCTGATTTTCGGTCAAGGCGAATAACGCTTACGATAACGACTAGCACGATCGCGGCAATAATTGCAGTAATCACACTAGAAATTAATCCAAGAACGATTGTAACTAATGCTAAAAATAAGCGAAACGGCATCATATTGCTTAATCCAAGAATCCCTTTTTCGATTGGACTTTGGCACCATCTAAATATTAAACCAGCTATAAGTACAGCAAGAGTAATATGGATTGGATCTTCAAGAGCCTTAATAAATAATTCTCCATTTAGCACCTGGCTGATCGTTGCTGCGGCTAAACCCATAATAAATAAAAAGGCTTCTAGATTATGTTCTACCTTTTTTACTGTGAATGGCAGAAATAATACTAATATTAAAACAATTGTTAGTCCAACTATCATTCTATTTGTCAGTCCTTTTCTAGTAATATTTCCGTCTTAACGGACTTACGAAACATCTGTGAATATCCAGAAAATTTCACCTATGGCAGTTAACAGTTTATATTATAACATGAATATCAGTTTTTTCTGTATAGTTTTTTAATTTTCTATTTTTGGTCATGTAATAATTATAT
>NZ_JBALPC010000184.1:0-21267 GCF_036965225.1 Bacillus sp. JJ1474
GTATATCATAGAAAATAAGTGATTATGAAGTATTTACCATTAATGGATTCGTCTCTCTAATAATAAAGAGATCCACTGTATTACAAATGGGGTGTTTACATAATTCTTAATATTCTATAATATTTACTATAATTAGGGTAGGGAAGTATGGGCTAGTTTTCCTACTTCCATTTGGATAAGGAGGAGAGCTTCTTGGACTTAAATCAAGCTTTTAATTATTCAGTTAAAAGGCATCCTAATAAAGTCGCTGTTGTGGATGGAAGCAAAAGATATACATACAAGGAACTGGAAAAGGAAGTTAATACGGTAGCCTTTTCCTTGAATAGTCTCGGTGTGAAAAAGAGAGATCGAGTGGCTGTGCTACTGAATAATCGTCTGGAGTCCGTTGTTTTATATTGGGCCATTCAAAAATTGGGGGCTATATTTGCTCCAATTAATATTCGACAATCTCAGGAAATTGTTCATTATTGTTTAGATGATTTAGAGGCTAGGTTTGTCGTTTACGGGAAATCAACAGAGAATTTAATTAATAGAAAGAAATTTATTGAACGCCCAATATTTATCAATATTGATGGAAATGGAGGCGATCTAAATTATCAGGAGTTAGTAAAGCATCCTGTGGAAGACTTTAATCCAAACCAAGTCAGTGAAAATGATTTATCCGTCATCCTTTATACATCCGGGACTTCTGGCAATCCTAAAGGTGTCCCGCGATCTCATCAAAATGAATATGCAGCAACCTTTGCTCACATCTTTCAATGTCAATATCAATGGTATGATACTACACTAGGTGTAATGTCGCTCTATCATACAATGGGACTTAGGTCACTCATTAGTATGATGATGTTAAATGGAACATTCATCGTTTTACGGGATTATGACCCATATGATGCTATTCAATTAATAGAGCAAGAGAAAATAAGTGTTCTATATTTACTCCCTAATATGTTTCATGATATTGCTGCCTTACAGGAATCAAAGAGGAACCATTTTGAGGGACTTAATACGATTGTTTATGCCGGTGCTCCAATGTCACCTAAATTAATTAATCAATGCCAAAAGGTTTTTCGTCCAAAGAAATTTGTCAACCACTACGGCAGTACTGAAATCTATACTTTTACATTTAGTGATCGGGTAATGGAGAAACCCGGTTCAGTCGGTAAGCCTGGAATCCATCAAAATATAAGAATTATAGAACCTGATGTACATCGCACAAAGTCACCAAATGATACGGTTCAAGAAGGTGAAGTAGGAGAAATCATTGTGCATTTGGGTTCCCCCGAATCTTTTAAAGGATATTGGAATAAACCTGATTCTACAAAAAGAAGCGTGAAAGAAAATTGGTATTATACAGGCGATTTAGGGTATACGGACCCGGATGGAGATTTAAATGTAGTAGGACGAATGGATGAGATGATCATTTATGCTGGAGACAAAATTTATCCGCTTGAGGTTGAATCTATTCTTTTAGAACATCCGAAGGTCCAGGAAGCTGTCGTTGTAGGAGAGCCTGATGAAAGATGGGGTCAGGTAATAGTGGCCTATATTGTTCCAATCGATCCATCCTTAACAGCTAATGAATTAGACCTTTTTTGTAAAAGACATCCTAAATTATCAAACTATAAAAGACCAAGAAAATACACCTTTCAGTCTTCCTTTCCAAAAACGGCAGTTGGGAAAATCTTGCGCAAAAAAATTAACATTCAATCTTAGAGAGTAAGCGTCAATTTTTAAAATTTTGTCATTTGAGCAATATTTTAAAAGTTACCATGATGGGGGGGTTAGCCTTTGCCAAATTTGTTGATTGTTGATGATGAATATGAAAGCCGCTATTTCCTTCGTGAGTTTATCCAATCTAGTGAATACAATTATTTTTCTGTACATGAAGCGGATACATATGAAAAAGGCCTTTTAATGCTTAAACAGCTAAAACCATCTATCCTCCTTATAGAAGTCTCATTACCAGAACATAATGGCTTAGAACTTGGAAAAATAGCAAAACAATGGGATCCGGGAATTTCTGTTATCATTCTTACACAGTTAAAAATATTTGAAAATGTGCAAAGAGCCATAAACCTTGGATTTTCAGCTTTTTTGTTGAAACCGGTGTTAAGAAGTGAACTCAAGCAAATCTTCGAACGAATAAGTATTTATAGCCTTTCGACAGAAACTAATTATTTCATAGAAAAAAATGAAGGACCTACTAATACAGATCTTGCAAATCCAATTGATTCGTCCATTCAATATATTCAAAAACACTTTAAAGAACCTATCACCTTAAATATGGTTGCAGATTCTGTCTACTTAAGCCCATCCCATTTCAGCCGGTTATTCAAGGAGGAAATGGGAGTAACTTTCATAGAATATTTGACCGAATATAGAATAGAACAATCGAAATCATTGCTTAAAATGACTTCTCTGCCCATTGAGGTTATAGCTAATCAAATGGGCTTTACAAGTGCTGGGTACTTTGCCACTACATTTAGAAAAAGTGAAGGCTGCACACCATCTAAATATAGAAGTATATTTGAAAAGGAGTAAATCTCGTAAAGGGATTTACTCCTTTTTTGATAAAATTTTAAAAGTTGAAAAGAGAAAATAGTATAACTGCAATGCTCGGATTACTTTTACAATTCGAATAAGCAAGGGAAAAGGGGTGAGATGCTTTGGTAATCACTGAATTAAAGAGATGCATAAAAAACAATCAAAAAGCAATATTAGCAACCATTATTGATAAAAAGGGCTCATCCTATCGCCAAGTTGGTGCAAAAAGTCTCATTCTATTAGATGGATCTAGCTTTGGTGTTCTCAGCGGCGGATGTATTGAACAAGATTTATTTGAGCACGCAAAGGAAGTTTTCGAAAAAGGTGAAGCGAAACAGATTGTGTATGACTTAAGACATGACGATCAAACACCTTGGGGATTAGGTGTAGGCTGTAACGGCGAAATTACGATATTGTTATCGCTCATAGATCCAGTGAATAAAAAAAGAGAAGTCGAGAAAATGATGAGTATAGTTAATCGGCAATATACAAGTGCAAAACCTTTTACGATTGGTACGGTTATCTCTTCAAATAATCATGAAGTAATTCCCCCGGGTTCTATTATAGAAACGATGGAATTGGATTTTGTGCATAATCCTCTAAATAAAGTGAACGGAATATTAGAAGACCAATCTTTGACGATAGATGGAAAAACAATTAATGTAACAATATTTTTGCAAACGATTTCACCAACACCCAGTATCATTGTGTTTGGAGCTGGACCGGATGCATGGTCGTTAACGAAGCAACTTAAACTGTTACATTGGCATGTCACTATTGTAGATCATCGCCCGGGTTATCTAAACAAGGGAAACTTTCCAAATGTCGATGAATTAAAATTAGTCTCACCTAGGGAGTTTCCGGAAGGGCTCGAACTGAATGAAAATTCTTATGCGGTTATTATGTCTCACCATTATGAACAAGATTTTATTTTTTTAGAAGGATTAATCCAGAGGGGAGCTGCTTATATCGGGTTATTAGGTCCTAAGAGAAGGTTTGAAAATTTAAAGAAAGACCTTCAAGCAAAAGGAGTCTACATTTCGCAGAATGTTGAAGATAATATACACTCACCAATTGGACTTGATATTGGATCAGAGACACCTGAAGAAATTGCATTAAGTATTGCCGCCGAAATCATGAGTCACAAAAACAAAGCAAGTCACCTGCCGCTAAAAAGGAAAAAGGGCTCTATTCATACAGCCATTTTTCAAAACCAGAATAGTAAATTAAAAGAATTGGTTTAATGATGTAAAGAGAAATTTGGACTGGATGTTAAGAACCTTCACTGGAAGAATTGATACATTTGAGGCCTAAATGAGCTTACTAATAAGGAGGCAAGGAGATTGAGCTATATAGGAAAACCGCTAAATCGTATTGAGGACGCAAGATTGGTGTCCGGGGAAGGCACGTATATTGATGACCTGTCCCCACTGCCAAATATTCATTATGCGGCGATTTTAAGAAGTCCGCATGCTCATGCAAGAATCAATCACATCCATACAGAAGAAGCTGAGAAACTGCCGGGTGTAATTGGTGTCGTAACCGGTAAGCAAGTAGCAGCATTAACGAAACCATTTCCGGTCGGTGTTAAGGTCGCTGTACAATACTATCCTATTGCTGTAGAAAAAGTACGTTTTGTTGGAGAAGCAGTTGTCGTAGTAGTTGCAAAAAATCGTTATATCGCTGAAGATGCTCTTGCATTAATAAAAGTAGAGTATGAAGCATTAGATCCTGTTGTCAATATCGAGGATGCACTTTCAGACAAGTCATCCGTTCTTCATGAGGAAGTCGGAAGCAATATTGTCAATCACCGCTTTTTTAATTATGGAAATGTAGATGAGGCCTTTAAAAATGCTGATAAGGTAATAAGTAGAAAGTTTAGTTTCCCAAAAGTAAGTGCAACACCTGTAGAAAATTATGGGGTGATTGCAAACTACACTAAAAGTGAGGGAGCCTATACGATTTGGTCAAACTTTCATGGCCCATTCACTCTTCATTCTGTTATGACAGCTGCACTAAACGTACCAAGTAACAGGCTTAGAATAATTACTCCAAAAGATATCGGCGGCAGTTATGGAATTAAATCAGGTGTATTTCCTTATATGGTCCTGATAGGGGTTGTATCTAGAATCTTAAACGTTCCTGTTAAATGGACAGAGGACAGGCAAGAACATCTAATGGCAAGTTCTAGCGGTACAGACCGTGTAACTTGGATTGATACAGCAGTCAAAAAGGATGGAACCATTATAGGTTTAAGAATGAAATATGCAGACAATGTCGGTGGATATATTCGTGCACCAGAACCTGCTTGTTTATATAGAACCCATTCCAATTCAACCGGAGCTTACAGGATACAGAATGTTGGAATTGAGGCAATTGCCGTTGTAACAAATAAAAGCCCAACTGGTCTTATTAGAGGATATGGCGGTCCGCAGCATTATTTTCCGCTAGAGAGAATGATGCAAATCATTTCAGATGAGCTGAACCTTGATGTATTAGAAGTTATTAAGAAAAACTTACTTACAAAAGAAGAATTCCCATATCAAACCGCATCCGGAGGAATCTATGATAGCGGGGATTATCATAAAGCTTTAAATCTTGCGCTAGAATCTATCGATTATGAAGGATTTAAAGTAAAGCAAAAAGAGGCTTTGAAGAATGGAAAATATTTAGGGTTAGGGTTTGCATGTATTGTTGAGCCGTCTGGTTCCAATATGGGATACGTCACTCTTGCATTGACACCAGAAGAACGCTCAAAGTCACTGCCTAAATCTGGATGTTCAGAAGGAGCAACAGTGTCCATCGATCCGCAGGGCGGGATAACTGTACGGATAAGTACGGTTCCAACAGGACAGGGACATGAAACAGTTTCTGCACAAATTGTTGCGGATACCCTTGGTGTTAATCCAGAGACAATTCGGGTAGTCGCTGAATTAGATACTTTAACAAGCCCGTGGTCTGTGGCATCAGGTAGTTACTCAAGCCGATTTGCACCAATTGGTTCGAGTGCCGTGTATCAAGCAGCTGAAAAGGTGAAATTAAAGCTACTGGAAATCGCTAAGAATCAACTAAATACAACGGTCGATGAGCTGGTTATCGGCGAAGGCAAGGTAAGTTTGAGAAATAACCCTGAAAAAAGTATTTCAATTAAGAGATTAGTAGGTTTAGCTCATTGGAATCCTGAAGGTCTTCCAACTGGTTTAGAGCCAGGGATTCATGAATCTGCTTTCTATACACTGCCAGCTGCGAAGTCACCGAACGAGATGGATTTAGTAAATGGTTCTGTAACCTACGGATTTGTTTTTGATGCCGTTGAGGTGGAAGTCGATATTGATACTGGTGAAGTGAAAATAATAGATTATACGACAATCCATGATGCTGGTAAGCTATTAAATCCAAAGATTGTAGAGGGTCAGATTATGGGAGGATTAGCACATGGCCTAGGTGCAGCGATGTATGAAGAACTTGCCTATGATGAAAGGGGCCAGTTTTTAACTGGTAGCTTTATGGATTATCTGTGCCCAACAGCAACGGAAATCCCTAAGGTGACCATTAAACATATTGAAACACCTTCACCGTTAACTCCTCTTGGAGCAAAAGGTTTAGGAGAAGGTAATACGATGAGTGCTCCAGTGGTTATTGCTAATGCCGTAACAGATGCATTAAGACCTTTTAACGTATCAATTGATCAGCTTCCATTATCGCCAAACCGGATATGGTCAAAAATTCACAAAAAAAATACTGTAAAAATTCAATAGGGGAGGAATTGTGATGAATGGAGAAGGCACTATTCAATTAAATGGAAAACTTGAAACTGTTTTTACTAGTTTACTAGACCCTGAGGTTTTAAAAAACTGTATTATGGGCTGTACCGAATTAAACAAGAAAGAGGAAAATGTCTATGTGGCGGATCTATCAGTTGGAGTTGCAGCAGTAAAAGGTAATTATGATGCAACTATCAGACTTTCAGACCTTCAGCCTCCGAATTCTTATAAGTTAATTGTCAACGGAGAAGGGGCACCAGGATTTGTCGATGCAGAAGCGGAGATTCAGTTAATCCCGATTGATGAAGAAAATACAGAGCTTAGATACACATATGAGGCGGCAGTTGGAGGGAAAGTTGCTGCAATCGGACAGCGTATGCTAGGCGGGGTAGCGAAACTGATTATTAAGGACTTTTTCAAAAAGATTAAAAGGGAGCTAGAAAAAGTAAATATTGCTGATTAAGAAAGGAGGGTACAAACATGAAACCAGCATCATTTACTTACCATTGCCCGTCAAATTTAGAAGAAGCTGTTAAGCTTTTAGATGAGTTTGGCAGTGAAGGGAAAATCCTTGCTGGGGGGCAAAGCTTTATTCCTATTTTAAATATGAGGATGTCTGAGCCAGGATGTCTGATTGACATTAATCAAATAAATGAGTTGAAGGGGATCCGGGTAGAGGACGGAATTGTAAAAATCGGTGCACTGACAACTCAAAGGGAATTAGAGCAGAATGAGGTTATCAGAAACCATATTCCAATACTTTCAGAAGCCACCCAATTTATTGGTCATGTTCAAACAAGAAATAGAGGGACGGTTGGAGGCAGTGTGGCCCATGCTGACCCAAGTGCAGAACTGCCACTATGTTTTTTGGCTCTTGATGCGGAAATTGTAATTGATAGTGTGGATGGCAGCAGGAAAACAAGTATAAATGATTTCTTCATTACTTATTTAACAACAGAACTGATGCCTGAGGAAATATTGACGGAGATTCATGTTTCACTTTCCCAGCCTTATGGATATGCATTTGAGGAATTTTGCAGAAGACATGGTGACTTTGCTTTAGCTGCAGCAGCCTGTTTACTATCCGTTGATGAGGCTGGAGTAATAGATCATGCGAGGATAGTACTAGGTGGGGTTGAGGCAATTCCGCTGCTGGCAGACGAAGCAATGGAATATTTAATTGGAAAAAGTCTTACAGAAGATACCCTTGAAAAGGCAGTTGAATTAGCGGTCATTCATGCAGACCCTGATGCCGATCTGCATGCCTCAAAGGAATACAGGCTCCATCTAACAAAAGTACTGACAAGAAAAGCACTGTTAAAAGCATACGATCGCGGATTAAGGAAGGAGGGTTAGTATGTCGAATCTCTCAATTCAAGATAAAATGAAAATCTCATTATCGATTAATGGAAAGGAGGTGGGAGCAGAAGCAGAACCTAGAAAGCTGCTTAGTGACTTTATAAGAGAAGACCTTGGCCTTACTGGTACACATGTGGGATGTGAACATGGTGTTTGTGGGTCTTGTACGGTGCTTTACAACGGTAAAGCTGTACGCAGCTGTTTAATGTTTGCCGTGCAGGCGAATGGAGCGGACATTCAAACCATTGAAGGATTGGCGAATGACGGGGAGCAGCACCCATTACAAAAATCTTTTACCGAATGTCATGGTCTTCAATGTGGCTTTTGTACACCAGGAATATTAATGTCATCTGTAGAGCTTATGAAAAGCAGTGAAGAGCCTTCTAGACAAGAAATAAAGGAAATGCTCTCAGGGCATCTTTGCCGGTGTACAGGTTACACGGGAATTATTGAAGCAATCGAAAAAGCATGCAAACAAAATGAATGTACAGTAGGTGAATCTTAATGGATCTTGGAACATTGTTTGAATTTGCGGTAAATCGATTTCCAGATAAAACAGCTATCGTCCAAGATGATCAACGCTTTTCCTTTAGGGAATTTAATCAAGGAATTAATAAGCTTGCGTATTCCTTGCAAAAGAATGGGATAGAAAAAGGAGACCGAGTGGTTATTATTTTGAAAAACCGCTTGGAGACTGTCGCACTTTATTGGGCCATTCAAAAGCTTGGAGCTATTTTTACCCCGATAAATTTCCGTTTGTCAACAGAGGAAGTCGCCTATTGTGTGAATAATGCGGATGCTAAAGCTGTCATTTATGAACCAAGCAGCCAAGACGCAGCATTGAAAGGAAATTACACGCATAAGCCGCTGTTAATCAGTGTATTAGGGGCAGAGGGTGCTGATTTAACGTATGAAGAACTCCTAGGCCACGATCAAGAAAATTTTCATCGGCCAGCCATTCATTTTGATGATATTTGTTTAATGCTATATACATCAGGTACGACGGGGAAACCAAAAGGAGTTCCAAGAAGTCATAAAAATGAATACAGTGCGGCCATTGCTCACATTATTCAAAATCAATATGTCCCTCATGAGGGTACATTGGGTGTAATGCCGCTTTATCATACAATGGGTATGCGTTCTCTATTATCTATGGCTTTCATAAATGGAAAATTAGTTATGATTCCTGACAACAACACACTTAAAATGCTGACAGAGCTAGAGAAAGAAGAAATAAGCTGTGTATATTTAGTGCCTACCATTATTCATGATTTGTTAAATCATAGTGATTTTTCTATGTTCAATTTACAGAAACTTCGGAAAATAGGCTATGCCGGTGCATCGATGACAACGGAGTTAACAAAGGACTGCTACCGGAAGCTGAAACCGGATGTGTTTGTGAATCACTATGGCAGTACTGAAGTTTATACTTTCTCAATTTGCGATTATTTGGATAAAAAGCCGGGATGTGCAGGTAAAGCAGGCTTCCATCAACAGTTGAGGGTTGTAATACCTGACCCAGATGGTTACTCAACACCTAATGATCTTGTTCCAAAAGGTACTCCAGGCGAAATCATTGTCAATATCGACTCGATTGAAGCATTTAAGGGCTACTGGAATCGACCAGATGCGGATAAAAAGGCTATTAGAGATGGCTGGTATTTTACTGGAGATATGGGCGAAATGGATGAGGACGGAGATTTGTATGTTGTAGGGCGTGTAGATGACATGATTATTTCCGGAGGTGAAAACATCCATCCTCTCGAGGTGGAAGATGTCCTGACATCCCATCCGGAAGTTTTAGAAGTAGCGGTTGTTGGTATACCAGATGAACGATATGGCGAAAAGGTTGTTGCATTTGTAGTAGATAGAAATAGAAAACTTTCGGTTGAGGAATTGGATCAATACTGTAAGGCATCCGGAAACCTAGCCAACTTTAAGCGGCCAAGAGAATATTATTTTGTGAAAGAGATTCCGAAAAGCCCGGTTGGAAAAATTTTAAGAAGAAAATTGAAAGAAAATTATAAAAGCTATACAACTAAAGAGGAGAGTGTTAGTTAATGACAACAATTAATAAAAACAATACTTATCAATGGGATCACATTCTGGTAGAAAAAAATCTGGAAGCACAGACAGCAACAATTATTTTAGACCGTCCAGAAAAAATGAATACGTTAAGTTTTATTGCCCGCTCCCACCTGAATCAAATTTTTAGTGAATTAAATCAAGATGATGATGTGAAGGTCATTGTGATTAAAGGGGCTGGAGAAAAAGCATTTAGTTCTGGCGGGACGATTTCAGAATTCATGGAGCAGCATCCTTCTGTACTTTCTGAATTACATGTGAATGTGGCAGCACCGGAACGATCTCCAAAACCAGTTATTGCCCAATTACAAGGCTATACTTTTGGTGTAGGACTTGAAATTGCTATGGCTTGTGATTTCCGTGTAGCAGCAGACAATACTTTATTAGCCTTGCCGGAAATCAATCTTGGCATGATCCCTGGAAGTGGCGGATCACAGCGTATTGCAAAAATTGCAGGTATTGGACGTGCAAAAGATATGATTATGAGAGGACGACGTATTCCAGCGCATGAAGCACACCAATGGGGCTTGTTAACTACAGTAACCAGCCCAGAAAACCTAGATGAAGAGGTAGACAAGCTTGTGGCAGATCTTACCAGACTTTCACCAATGACACTTAAGGTATTAAAGCGCGTCATAAATGCTTCCCAGGATACTTCATTAAGTATGGGAATGGAAATTGAAGGCTTTGCTTATGGAATGCTTCGTTCAACAGAGGATTTTAATGAAGGCGTTCAGGCTTTCGGAAATAAAGTTAAACCTAACTTCAAAGGGAAATAATCGTTTACTCTGAAATTTTCAGCCACAGCAGTCGAAACGTATGAAATTATGCACAATATGATAACAGCTATGACCAATATTTAATCCATACATCAAGGCTGTTGTGGCAGAAACTTAAAAGTTTCTAGTCATAGACTTACGTAAATTTTTCAAATATTTATGACTGAATATTCGTTGTTATTAGAAATAGAGTTGGGCTAAGGTTGTTAAAAATTATCAATATAGGGGGAAGAACTTATGTCAAATTCGGCACTTTCAAAAGATACTACAGACCTGCCCAATCAGAAGGGCAATAACCGGCAATTTGTTTCAGCTACAATGGCATCACTTTTAGGGTGGTCCTTCGACCTTTATGACCTCTTTATTCTTTTGTATGTAACTCCTACGATTGGAGCATTATTTTTTCCTAGCAGCAACCCGACCATCTCCCTGGCAGCTGTTTACGCTTCCTTTGCTGTTACATTGTTAATGCGGCCGCTCGGATCTGCCATTTTTGGTTCATATGCCGATAAAAACGGAAGGAAAAAAGCGATGACTGTCGCCATTGTCGGGGTCGGATTAAGTACCGCAGCCTTTGGGCTTTTGCCAACAGTGCCGCAAATTGGGGTGTTTGCTGCCGTCATCTTCCTACTTCTACGTTTAGTGCAAGGCATATTTGTTGGTGGTGTTGTTGCATCTACTCATACCATTGGAACTGAATCAGCACCTCCTAAGTTAAGAGGATTAATGTCTGGCCTTATTGGCGGTGGTGGAGCAGGTTTAGGAGCTTTGTTCGCCTCTATCACATTTTCTATCGTTTCCTACTTTTTTCCTGGTGAGGCATTTAGTGAATGGGGATGGAGGGTCATGTTTTTCACAGGTCTTATCGGATCTATAGCTGGCCTCTTTGTTTTCCGCACCCTTGATGAGTCACCTTTATGGAAAGAACTTCAAAAAGAGAAAAAAGGTAAAAAGCAGGATCAATCGATAAATCAAAAACCGGTTAAGTCTTTATTCACAACCTATTTGCGAGTATTGCTGGTGAATCTCATGATTGTTATCGGAGGTGGGTCCGGTTATTATCTCACTGCAGGTTTTATTCCGACTTTCTTAGAGATTATTAATGGGGTATCACCAGCGACTAAATCCGGAATTCTCATTGCTTCAAGTATCGCCACGATTATTTCAGCGCTTATTTTTGGACATTTAAGTGAAATAATCGGAAGAAAGAAGACTTTCTTGTGGGTTGGATTTTTAAATATCGTCGGGCTTCCATTCTTTTATCTTACATTAGCTAATGCAACAACTATTCCTTCGATTTATTTCTATACCATTTGTTTAGTATTCCTTGGAAATGCAGCTTATGCTCCCGTTTTGATTTTTCTAAATGAACGTTTTCCAACTTCCATTCGATCAACAGGTACCGGACTTTCATGGAACATGGGATTTGCCGTTGGCGGTATGATGCCGACTTTTGTAACATTAGCGAGCGGGTCAATTCAAAACATTCCATATACTCTCATGTATTTCTTCATTGGTATTTATCTGATTTATATTATTGGAAGCATTATCATACCGGAAACGAAAGGAAATTTAAAATAGGAAGGTATTTAAGGAAGAGGGAATACGATTTCCTCTTCCTTAAAAAATGACTTTTAGTAAGGAGGAAAAAAATGACAACAGCTGTATATAGGAAAACACCCGTTTATTACAACTATATTGGCGGAGAATGGGTTGAGTCTTCGTCAAAAGAAATGATCGAATCGTACAATCCCGCAACAGGTGAATTAGTTAGCTATTCTCAAAAGTCAAATGTGAATGATGTGAAAGAAACGATCAATAGGGTGCACCAAACATATCTGCAGAGTGATTGGTCTGTAAATCCGAAGCGGCGCTATGAAGCGCTGCTTGGTTTAGCTCAGAAGATGACAGATCGAAAGGAAGATTTGGCACGAATTTTGACGATGGAACAAGGTAAAACGATTCGCGAATCTCGGATTGAGATTTCCGGCTGTATAGATACGCTTAAATATTTTGCCGGAGCTGCCCGTACAGTTTTTGGACGTTCCATTCAATTAGAGCCAAATAATCTTGGGGTAATCGTTAAAGAACCGATTGGAGTAGTGGGGATTATTTCACCGTGGAACTGGCCGGCTCTTTTAATGGTTCGAGAACTGGCACCAGCACTTGCTGCTGGTAATGGTGTAATTGTAAAACCAGCGAGCTTAACCCCATCCATATCAGTTGAGATCTTTAAATTGATCGATGAGGTACCTGAATTTCCAAAAGGGATTGTTAGCATCATCACTGGTCCTGGAAGTTCAATTGGAGCCGCTATGGCGACAAGCGATAAAATTGATATGATCAGTTTCACTGGTGATACATCTACTGGAAAAAAGATTATGGAAATGGGTGCAAGCAATATTAAAAAGGTTGCATTGGAGCTTGGAGGCAAATCACCAAATATTGTGTTTGCTGATGCAAACCTTGATAAAGCAATTCCTATCATCGGCAAGTCTATATTTATTTCCGCAGGCCAAATTTGCATGGCAGGTTCAAGAGTATTAATACACGAATCGATAAAAGATGAGGTAGTAGCTCAGTTAAAGGATTATGCAGAAGGTCTCCAAGTAAAAAATGGGATATTGGAAAGTTCAGACATGGGTCCTCTTTCTTCGAAAAGCCAGCTGGAAATCGTAGAGAAGTATTGTGAAATTGGCAGACAGGAAGGAAGAATTATTACCGGCGGATACCAATTAACTGGAGGAGACTATGACATGGGATACTTTTTTAGCCCAACGATCATTGATGATATTCCAGCCAACTGCCGAGTGGTAAAAGAGGAGATTTTCGGGCCAGTTCTTGCTGTCCAAACTTTCTCCACTGATGAAGAAGCATTAGAACTAGCTAATGATAGCGACTTCGGTTTGTCTGCCGGTGTGTGGACTTTGGATTTAAACCGAGCAATGAAGATGTCTAGGGGAATCAAGGCGGGTACTGTATGGATTAACACGTACAATAAGAACTTTCCGGAAGCCGAATTTGGGGGTTACAAGCAAAGTGGTCTAGGAAGAACTAGAGGGATCGATGGATTGATGGAATATTGCGAAACAAAACACGTTCATATAGAAACTGATTAACAAAGGAGGCCATTTAATGAGTTTAAGTAGTACGTATAAAGCAATTGATTTTGAATTCTCATTTCATTTACCAACTTTAATTGAATTTGGTTACGGTAAAGCTGCACTCCTTGGAGAAAGGCTCTGCCAACTTGGTGTAAAGAATGTTTTTTTGGTTAGTGATAGGGGTGTGGAATCTGCCGGGATTTTGCAGAAAATAACACATTCCTTCATGACTTCCAATATTCAATACGAAACATATTTAGAAGTGGAAGCTGATCCAGGCCTCGAGACGATAGATAATGGTGCAAAAGTTTTTGCATCAAATGCTTATGATTGCATCGTGGCAGTAGGTGGAGGAAGTGCTATTGATACCGCAAAAGGAATCCGAGTAGTAGCTAGTAATGGTGGAAGTATTGGTGACTATGCTGGTGTTGATAAAATTGGTGAATCTCCTTTAATTCCGTTGATTGCGGTACCTACAACTTCTGGAACAGGGAGTGAAGTTACTATCTTTGGAGTTTATTCTGATTGGGCAAAAAATGTCAAGGTGACGGTTACCAGTCAGTTTATGGCTCCTACTATTGCTCTAGTCGACCCCCAGCTAACGATGAACTTGCCACAAAAAATGACCGCTGCCTCAGGTATCGATGCACTTGCACACGGAATTGAATCATATTTCTCACTGAGGTCTCGTCCTGCATCTGCAGCTCTTGCACTAGAAGCGATCGAAATTGTAGGGAGTCATCTCCGGCGATCGGTAAATAACGGGGAGGATGAAGAAGCTAGGTGTGGAATGTCTCATGGGAGCCTGCTTGCAGGAATGGCTTTTAACAATGGTTTTCTTGGCTTAGCCCATGCAATTGGCAGTGCACTTTCAGGTCATTGTCACGTTCCACATGGAGTTGCCATAGGTTTATTGCTTCCACATGTTGTGGAATTTAACTCATCTGTCCGTCCAGATAAGGCTGCGAAAATCGCTGAACTATTGGGAGTAAAGGCAGAGAGTGAAGACCAATTACAAACACATGCCGCATACGCAGTGGCAAATCTGGTTAAAGATATCGGACTTCCAACTCAATTAAGGGATGTCAATGTACCTGAAGAAAAGCTTAGTGACATTGCAAGGGATTCATTTAAAAGCGGAATGATGAAATTTAATCCGCGCCAGCCAACTGAATCAGAAGTGTTTGAGCTATTAAAACGTGCTTATTAATTTTAAATTTCAATAATGGAGGTTTTTTTAATGAGCGAAGTATTGATTACTGATCTTGAAAAAAGCACAGCAGAAGTCGCATGGAATTTATATCGAAAGGCAATTCGATTTGGAACATGGGATCCCGCAACCATTGATTTAAGCCAGGATAAGAAAGATTTTGAATCATTGGATCGGGACTTGCAGGATTATCTTATCCATTTCTGTACGGGGTTTTTAGATGCGGAAGAAAACGTTGCATTAAAGTTTTGCCCATGGATCATGCTCGGAGCTAGTACTGAAGAGCAGGCATTCCTCAGTACTCAATTATTGGAGGAATTTAAGCACACAGAGTTCTTTATGCGTTATTTCAGTGAAGTATTGGGTCGTGAACGTATTCCAGGCGTAAAAAACCTAGTTCAACAAAAGCTCGATGAACGTGCCAAACAGATGCTGGCTGCACTGGAGGCGGGACCGGAAGAAAGGGAAGCAGCCCTTGTGGAAGGATTAACACACTACCAAGGAATAATCGAAGGTGTTCAGGCTATGTCAGGATATGATGTCTTTGAAGCAGTTTACGGCAATAAAGGATTGTTCCCGGGACTGGCGGAAGGATTTTCAAGAATTAAAGAGGATGAAGGACGGCATGTAGGTTTCGGGCTACGTATGTTAAAGCTGTTGGCTAGAAATCCGAAACATGCAGAGAGAATACGTGCCATTTACGATGAATATCTTCCATTTATTCTTATCCGTTATGACCAGCAAATTATCGTTGATGGGCGTGAAGTGCCAACGCCGCCGGAAGTGCGGGGGCGTGAACGATTGACGAAACTATTTAATCGACGTTTAAAGGATATTTTCGGGGAATTAGTTAAAAATTAGGGGGTCATAATATGAGAGCTAAGTCTCTGCGTACCTGGCTTGAATACCTGCAAAAAACCGATAGGCTAGCAGTCATAGATAAAGAAGTCAGTCTACAATTTGAAGTTGCTGCACTTACGAAAAAGCTGGATGGTAAAAAAGCAACTTATTTTACTAGAGTTGAAGATTATGAGATTCCTGTTGTATCAGGAATTTGTTCAACTAGGGAACAATTTGCGGAGGCACTTGAAACTGACCAATATGAATTACTCTCAAAGTTTTCTCAGGCGGTCTCTTCCCCTGTGAAATGCCGTCATATAAATAAAGAGGATGCGCCGGTTAAAGAAAACATCATCTTGGATGATATTGATTTAGATGCATTTCCTATCCCCGTCCACCATGAAATGGATTCAGGCAAGTATATTACTGCCGGACTATTGATCGTGCGCGATCCGGTTACTAGAAAACAAAATGTTTCTATCCATCGCTTGCAGGTCTCGGGGAAGGACAGATTGGGCGTACTGCTGCTGCCACGTCATGCTTACCATATATTTAAACAGGCAGAAGATCAAGGCAAACCTTTAGAGTGCGCGATCGTTATAGGTGTTGATCCAGTTACACTACTTGCTTCTCAGGCCAGCACTCCTTTCGGGGTTGATGAGCTGGAAATTGCAAGCGCCCTCCTAAGTGAACCACTTGAAGTGGTTAGATGTGAAACGGTGGATATTGATGTTCCTGCTTATGCAGAGATTGTGTTAGAAGGGAAAATTCTTCCGAAAGTTCGTGAACCTGAAGGACCATTCGGAGAATTTCCAAAATACTATGGTCCGAGAGATGATAAGGAAGTAATTCAGGTCACCGGGATTACGCACCGGAACAATCCCATCTTCTATACGATTGTTCCTGCCGGATATGAACATTTACTTTTAGGCGGTATTCCTCGGGAAGCGAGTCTCATTCAAAGTGTACGTCAAACGGTTCCTTCAGTGAAGGCGGTACATATGAGTCCTGGAGGAACATGCAGGTATCATGCTGTTATTTCGATTAAAAAACGAAATAAAGGCGAGGGTAAGAATGCGATCATTGCTGCTTTGGCGAACAGCTTCGATATCAAACACGTAGTCGTGGTCGATGAAGAGGTTGACATATTTAATATGGAAGAAGTAGAATGGACCATTGCCACACGTTTCCAAGCAGAAACGGATTTAGTCGTGATTAACGGTGCACAGGGATCAAAATTGGACCCTTCAACTGATGATGGATTTGGATCCAAGATTGGTTTTGACTGCACAATCCCTTTAGACAGCGAACCGATGCGGTATAAACGCATTCATATTCCAGGTTTTGAAGAGATGAACGTTGATAAGTATATAAATAAAGATTCTTTAGGATTACGAGCGCAGCATTTGGAGCAAGAAAAGTAGGTATATGCACATTCTTCTAGTAATGAATGGGGGATATCAATGAAATTGATTGTTGGAATATCCGGGGCAAGCGGTGCGATTTATGGAGTCCGTATACTTGAAGCATTAAGAACTGTAAATGTAGAAAGTCACCTTATTATTAGCGAGACAGCAAGAACGACCATTGAATACGAAACAGATTATAGCCTTAAAGATGTTTTCGAGATGGCAACGAAAGTTTACGATAATAACAATCTGGGAGCAGCTGTTTCCAGCGGATCATTTAAAGTAGATGGGATGGTTGTTGCCCCATGTTCCATAAAGACACTATCCGGAATCGCTAACAGCTATAATGAGGATCTGCTTACCAGGGCAGCCGATGTAAGTCTAAAGGAACGAAGAAAATTAGTATTAATGGTTAGGGAGACCCCGCTTCACCTGGGTCACATAAACCAAATGAAAACGGTCACACAAATGGGTGGGGTTATTCTTCCGCCAGTACCATCATTTTACCACCTTCCGAAATCAGTTGATGATATCATTGACCAGAGTGTGCAAAAAGCTTTAGATCAGTTTGACATTGAGGCTAATCTATTTAATAGATGGGTTGGAATAAAGTAAAATAGTAAAAGAATTGGGACGGGGAGGGGAGGAAACCTTGTCCCGTTTATTTTCTAATAAAACAATTTAGACTTGATTTTTATATATATTAAGGGGTAAACCCAGATTGGAACGTACATTGGCACTTTTGATATACACTTTGATTTAGTTTGGAAAGGTGGAGAATGAGTCTAGTTGTCTAGGTTTATTTAACTTTTGAAAAAACTATAAGAAGAAAAAAGTCTGCTACAATCTTATGTAACAGACTTTCTCTTATTTATGAAATAGAAATGAGTTGTTTTTTATCATCATTTTGTTTTACATGCTCAATCGTTTTTACATGAAAGTTTTGATCTACAAATACGACATGTTTTTCATTGAATTGTCTAGGTGATGTCAAACCTGCAGCTGCTGCTAGCGTAAACAATTCTTCACGAAGCGTTGTTATATAGTTTGTCACCCGGTATCTTTTCTCTTCTATGACTAAAGCTTTTTGAAGCTTTGGATTTGTTGTGGCCACTCCTACTGGACATTCGTTGGATTGACATTTTTGGGCACCGATACATCCGACTGAAATCATCAAGCCTCTGGCAACGTGTACAATATCTGCTCCAAGAGATAGCGCAATGGCAATTCGATCTGGAGAGAATAATTTACCGCTGGCAATTAACGTGACTTTGTCTCGCATATTATATTTCTTCAATACTCTTTGAGCTATCATTAAAGCAGGTTTAATTGGGAGTCCGACAGAATCAGCCATTGCTTGATAAGTCGCTCCAGTTCCGCCTTCTCCGCCATCAATGGTGATGAAATCAGGGTATCTTTTCATAATCGCCATATAAGCAGCAAATTCTTCAAATGTTTCTTCACTGCCGATGACCATTTTAATTCCGACAGGCTTACCGGATTCGTCCCGTATTCTTTCAATAAAGTCCATCATGGAATCCAAATCATCGAATTCCTCAAAACGGTTCGGTGAATCAATGGTTTTATATGGTTCTACTCCTCGGATCTCAGCAATTTCAGGCGTGACTTTTGAACCTTCAATGTGACCACCCCGAATTTTCGCCCCTTGCCCTAGTTTTATTTCAAAAGCCTTCACTTGTGGATTGCTTGCTTTTTCACGAAGCAAATCATATGAAAAGCTTCCGTCAGGATTTCTAAATCCAAACTTCGCTGGGCCAATTTGGACCATAATGTCTGCTCCGCCTTTTAAATGGTGGGGCGATAGTCCGCCTTCACCTGTATTCATATAGGCACCTGCGTCTTTCAAACCATAGGAGAGTGCCGAAATCGCATGATCGCCAAGGGCTCCGTAGCTCATTCCGCTCATGGCCACAGGGCTTTTGATCGTGAATGGATAGCGGCAGGAGTCTTTTCCTATAATAATCTTATCTGCATCTGTATAGTGCCACGGCTTTATTTGAGCTTGCTCTCGATGCTCATGACGGGAAAAAAGTGTATCTTTATCCTCCACATATTTATGTGTAATAATAAGGTTTTCATTATCAGCTTGTAAATCTGTGAGTTGTTTCGCAAAAAATGCATTTCGAATATAAAAACCGGGTTTGTCAAAATCGCGCTTGCTTCCGAAAGCAATGATGTTTTTAGCGTATTTCCCTGATTTCACAATATAATGAAAGTCTAGTCGTGAAAAAGGCTTAGCTTCATGATCTCCTTCAAAAAAGTACTGTCTTAACTCTGGACCAATATGTTCGGAAAGATACCGAATACGAGAAAGGATAGGGAAATTTCGTCTGATTGAGTGCTGAGTTTGTGACAAATCCCGCTTTCTAATGACCAATACTGAAACCAATACAATAAGAATCAGTAATAAGGTGACGATAAAAAGGACTGATACCCCAATTATCATGATGTTGCTAAAAGTGCTCATTTCTACACTTCCTCCTAGGATTTTTGAAAAAAGTAATAAGAATTCAAGCTTGGTACTACTTCGGAAGTAGTCTCACAAACTACCATACAATAATGCAAGAAGTATGCCAAGTCTAGTTTTATAGGGATATATGTTGTACAATGATTTATTATGTGATTCACATGCAAGACTTTTTTGCTCTATAATAGAGATTTTGCGCAAAATTTACTTGCGTACTAGTGTTTTGTATTGGTGAAAATAGGTTTTTCTAATAGAAGAAAAGGCAGCATCGTATTGAGCCACTCGCTGTTCGTTTATTTCTATTTAAATGAGGTACATTTCATTGGTTTGCATAAGCAGTTAAAGCTTTCTTCATAACTACATTTCATGTAATATAAAGTAATGATAATAACCAAAAATGATAAAATACCTTGGAGGTAAAACGGTGTCATACATACTAAAAGACAATTTCAAAATGTTTACCTTAAACTCAAATCGTGAGCTTGCTGAAGAAATGGCACAGGTTCTAGGTTGTGAGCTTGGGAAATGCTCAAGCAAACAATTCAGTGATGGAGAAATTCAAATTCAAATTGAAGAGAGTGTCAGAGGAAGTGAAGTATTTTTAGTTCAATCGGCTTCAGAGCCTACGAATGAACATATAATGGAACTCCTTATTATGATTGATGCTTTAAAAAGAGCTTCTGCTAAAATGATCAATGTTGTAATGCCTTACTACAGCTATGCGCGTCAAGATCGAAAAGCCCGTTCTAGGGAGCCCATTACAGCTAGGCTCATTGCTAACCTATTGGAAATGGCAGGAGCAACTAGGATCCTGACAATCGACTTCCATTCTCCGCAAGTGCAAGGCTTTTTCGACAAACCCGTGGATCATCTAACCGGAATTCCAATTCTGGCTGATTATTTTAAGAAAAAGGCATTGGATGATCTTGTCATTGTGGCCCCGCATAATGGAGGAGTTGTTAGGGCAAGAAAGATGGCTAATTTGCTCAATGTGCCACTGGCCCTTATTGATCGCCGTCGTCCTGAGCATAATGAAACGGAAATCATGCACATTATCGGAAATATTGAAGGGAAAAACGCCATTATTATTGATGATTTAATTGATACAGCTGGAACCATTACGACTGGTGTTCATGCTTTAATCGAGAATGGAGCAAAAGCGGTATACGCCTGCTGCACCCATGCACTTCTATCGGGCCCTGCTATTGAACGGATTGAGTCCTCACCCATTAAAGAATTAGTAGTTACGAATACAATTAAGCTGTCTGAAGAAAAACGAATAGATAAAATTACTTTATTATCTGTTGCTCCATTACTTGTAGAAGCAATCGATCGTATTCACAATGAAAAAGCTGTGAGCCCATTATTTGAATAAAGATAAGGATTTATGTATGAAAGGAAGTTGATGTTTTCAACTTCCTAATTTTTTTTCTAAAGATTAAGGGTCAATCAAATTCAATAACCTACTCAATTAGTTGAATATTAAGAAACGCAAAGATAAGATTGAATTGGAAGATGAATGAAAGTAATCAAAATAGTAGGAGTGTGCATAGCTATGAAAAAGGCATTAATTAATGTAGATTACACCTATGATTTTGTTGCAGAAGACGGCACATTAACATGTGGAAAACCCGGTCAAGCTTTAGAAGAGAGAATTACAGAAATCACAAAAGAATTTATAGAAA
>NZ_JBALPC010000184.1:21296-21736 GCF_036965225.1 Bacillus sp. JJ1474
ATGTACATGAAGAAGGAGATCCCTTTCATCCAGAAACGAAATTGTTTCCGCCCCATAATATTAGGCATACAAAAGGAAGAGATTTGTATGGTGCACTAAAGGATGTTTACGATGAAAATAAGATGAGAAAGAATGTTCAATATATAGATAAAACAAGATATTCCGCATTTGCCGGGACAGATCTATCTATAAAACTTAGAGAGCGGGGAATTACAGATATTTATATAGTAGGTGTATGTACGGATATATGTGTCCTTCATACGGCTATTGATGCCTATAACCAAGGTTACAATATTTTTATCTATGAAGACGCCGTTGCTTCTTTCAATCCAACCGGGCACGAATGGGCGCTTACACATTTTGAAAAAACTCTTGGTGCTACAATTATTAAGTAAGGAATAATAAAGTGATTCATCTTTAAAAAATGGGCTGTTTATTTG
>NZ_JBALPC010000184.1:21767-28955 GCF_036965225.1 Bacillus sp. JJ1474
AATTCTTCCGTTTAAGGGGAGTAGCATTACAATAAAGTCGTCATTACGGGATTAAATCCTCGGCTTTATTGGCAATTTTAAATTGTTTGCGAGACCTTACCGATTTATTGGTAAGGTCTTTTTGTATAAGGCGTTATAACCAGAAAATCGGTTATAACGCCTTTTTTGATTGTTCGTTAAACAAATAACTAGGGGAGCGTGTCTACTATTTTTCAATTTACTAATTTAGCTGAAAGTGTCAAAATGATCACTACTCATAACGAACAAAAGCTTTTGGATTACGATAAATCGCTAACTTTGATTGGAAAGGGAAGAAGTGCGTATGTATTTAGAATTCAACAATCTACTAAAGCAATAAAGGTATTTTTCCCTGATTATACCCATCTAGCTAAGGAGGAGGGGGAAATTTACAAATCGATTCAGCATATCCGTTATTTTCCCACTCTATATGAGGCAGGCCCTAATTATTTAGTCATTGATTATATAGATGGGCATACACTTTTTGAATGCCTAACAAAGGGTATACCGATTTTTGAAGAAAAGGTAAAGGAAATAGATGCAGCTTTACAGCTAGCTAGAGAACAAGGGTTAAATCCATCTGATATTCATTTGCGAAACATTATTATTACATCTAATAATGAAATTAAAATTATTGATGTAGCTCGATTTAGACAATCCAAATTATGCACCCAGTGGGCGGATTTAAAGGAAGCGTTCTACCGCTTCTATAATAAGCGCTATTTACCGAAGAAAATTCCCGATTTTTTATTGAATGGTATTGCTTTTATTTATAAAAAACTTCAAAATGGAAGCTTTAATAGAGAGACGAGTTCAAAATTCATTCATTAATAAATAGACACAAGAACCCAAAATATAAACAGGAGAGTATACATGATATTAAGAAAATATATGGCATTAATAGGAATAGGTTCAGCACAGATTGATCTGATACTTGATAAAGAAATATACCGTCCAGGTGAAGTCGTAAAGGGACATTTCTTGATTAAGGGAGGCACGATATCACAAGAACTGAAAAGGATAGATTGTGATTTGGTCACCTTTAATAGGACAGATGAAAGCGAAGAAATTGTGGATTCTATCACTATATTAACTACTAAAATCATTCAGTCTGAAGCTGTTAATAAAATTCCATTCTCATTCCTTTTGCCAAACAATGCCAGAATATCGACAGACACTTTATCTTATCGATTTAAAACAAGACTGGCCTTCAAACAAGGCGTGGAAAGCTTGGATCAGGACGCCATTCGGATTGTTCAAGATTAGTGAGCTTATCCTAAACGAAAAGTAGTAATAACAATAATAGAGGAGTTTAATAGCGAACAGCAAATGTCACTGTTCGCTATTTTTATATCCAAACCATTAATAACCAAATATGGATTTAGGCTGAAAAAGAACAGAGTAAATGTAAATAAATATGTCATATATATTCATTTTGTATGACATATTATACAGGATTCGACAAAATTCTTATTGACTAGTAAAACGATTCTGCTATAAAATATGTGTAACCGGTTACAGGTCAATGAGGTGACAAAATGGTTTCAATTAAGGATGTCGCAAAGCATACAGGTCTTTCTGTAGCTACTGTTTCAAGAGTATTAAATAATAAAGGTTATGTAAGCGAAGATTCCAGGAAAAAGATCGAGCAGGCGATTGCGGAATTGAACTACAAGCCGAATGCAGTCGCAAGGAGCCTTTTTAAGAAACAATCGAAAACGATAGGTTTAATGCTTCCAGATATTATGAATCCATTCTTTCCAGAGCTAGCTCGAGCAGTTGAGGACGTAGCAATAAAGCTTGGATATACAGTGATTCTGTGCAACTCAGATGAGGATAGGGCTAAAGAACAGGTTTATTTGGATATGATGATGCAGAAGTACGTTGATGGTTTAATCGTAGCATCTAATACCATGACTGCTGAGCAGATTGAGAAGATTAAGATCCCTATTGTCAGCATTGATCGGGAAATAAGTAAGGGCCTGCCAACAATCATAGTTGAAAATAGAAAAGGTGCAAGACTTGCTGCAAGTTTCTTGAAAGAATTAGGGCGACAGCGAATTGCTCATATTAGGGGCCCGCACGATATTTTTACTGCTGATGAGCGATGTAAAGGATATCGGGAAATTGTAAGTCAGGAGCCTTGGTTTAAAGAAACATTCATCGCTGAAGGAGATTTTTCCATGCAAACTTCATTTGATGCAACTATGAAGCTTTTGCAACTACACCCTGACATTGATGGGATATTTGCGGCAAATGATACTAGTGCCATCGGAACGATTAAAGCCGTTCATAAGCTTGGAAAAAAGGTGCCCGAGGACATTGCAATTGTTGGGTTTGATGGAATCATGATGTCAACTGCTACAACACCTGAATTAACAACAGTCGTTCAGCCCATCTATGAATTAGGGGAAAAAGCTGCAACTTTGCTCGTTCAATTAATAGAGAAGCAGCCAGTTTTGGAAACAATCTATACATTGGATGTTCACCTTGTTGAAAGGCAATCAACTTAAGGAGGTTTCAATTAAAATGAGCAATAATCCAAAAATAACAGTAGTCGGCAGCATTAATATGGATTTAGTGACGATAACTGATCAAGTCCCCCAAATAGGCGAAACACTATTAGGAAATCGATTTCAAACAAATCCTGGGGGGAAAGGCGCAAACCAAGCAGTTGCAGCAGCCCGATTAGGGGCAGATGTGCACATGATTGGATGTGTCGGGAATGATTCATTTGGGAAAGAGCTTATTCAACATCTATCTGACCAAGGTGTTGATGTAAGCAATGTGGAACCGGTTACAGGTTCAACGGGAACGGCTACGATTATTGTATCTAATCAAGATAATAGTATTATTGTCGTTCCGGCAGCTAACGAACATGTGACAGCAGCGTTCGTTGAATCAAAAAGAGATACAATTGCATCCAGTGATATTCTCATTCTACAGCTTGAGATTCCACTAGAAGGGGTAGAAAAAGCGGTGGAAATTGCAAAAGAAAATGGGGTCAAAATTATTTTAAATCCAGCTCCAATTCAAGAGCTGCCTGCTGAACTCATTGCAAATGTTGATTATCTAACGCCAAATGAACATGAGTATAAGGTATTAGAAAAAGCAATGGAAGAAAAAGTTCTGAAAGAAAAAGTAATTCTTACAAAAGGAAGCAAAGGCGTTAGTTTCTATCAAGGTGGAAAAGAAGTAAATATACCAGCATTCAGAGTAAATGTTGTAGATACAACTGGTGCTGGGGATTCGTTTAACGGCGGATTTGCAGTCGCTCTAAGCAAAGGTCTTACTATGGATGCTGCATGTAAATATGGCAATGCAGTTGCTGCGTTATCTACGACAAAGCTAGGCGCGCAAACGGGTATGCCAACGGAAAACGAGGTTAAGAATTTCATAAAAAATAACGGGTAAGCATTAAATTGAGAAAATAGTATATTTGGAATTTTGAAGTGATTTTTTTAACATTAAAAAACTTTAGCGAGGTGAAAAAATTGAATATTCTTTGGGGTTTAATCGGGTGTTCAATCATATTTTTTATTGCTTATTTAGTTTCTGAAAACAGGAAGGCGATTAATTTTCGTACTATTGGTTTAGGATTTCTTTTACAGCTTGTCTTTGGTTTTATTGTTCTGAAATCAAAATTAGGACAAGAAGCATTGCAAGCAGTTTCTGCTGGTGTCAATAAGGTCATCCATTATGGAGATGTTGGTGTAGCGTTCGTATTCGGCAGTCTTGCAGACAAGGCGGGTCCGGCAGGTTCGATTTTTGCGGTTAGAGTATTAGCAATCATTATCTTTTTATCAGCTTTAATTTCTCTTTTATATCACTTAGGAATTATGCAAATTTTTGTACGAATTATCGGCGGATTTATCTCAAGACTCTTAAAAGTTAGCAAGACAGAGTCAATGTCTGCAACAGCAAATATTTTCGTTGGGATGTCAGAAGCACCTCTTGTCATTAAGCCATATCTGCCATATATGACTAAATCGCAAATTTTTGCTGTCATGGTTGGAGGATTGGCATCTGTTTCCGGTGCTGTCATGATTGGACTAGCTGCGATGGGTGTGTCCATTGAATATTTAATAGCTGCAAGCTTCATGTCCGCACCAGCAGGACTTGTCATGGCTAAATTATTAATGCCGGAAACAGAAACGGACACGGAGATTGATTTAAAGACATTAGCAAACAATGGTGAAAATCCGAAGAAAAGAAATATTCTAGAAGTCATTACTGATGGTGCATTTGATGGTGCCAAAATAGCGTTTGGCGTTGCCGTCATGCTTATGGCTATTCTTGGCTTAGTTGCTTTCACAAATGGTATCCTTGGCGGAATCGGAGGTCTGTTCGGATTTGAAGGTTTATCTTTAGAAATGATCTTCGGTTATCTATTTGCACCGATTGCTTTTATTATTGGAATTCCTTGGAGTGAAGCAGTGATGGCAGGGAACTTAATTGGTCAAAAATTAGTATTCAATGAATTTGTTGCCTTTTCTTCATTCGCTGGGCAAACAGCTGAATTTTCACAAAAAGCCCAAGCCGTTATCACGTTTACTTTATGCGGATTTGCAAACTTAGGCTCTATTGGAATATTAGTTGGAGCATTATCATCCATGGCGCCAAATCAAAAAGCTGTTATTCAGAAATTAGCTTTTCGTGCGTTAATTGCCGCTTCATTGGCCAATCTAATGAGTGGTGCAATTGCTGGGATTTATTTCTAAAAAAAGTGAGGAGTGATCAGTGTGAAAAAGGTTATTATCGATGTAGATACTGGGGTAGATGATGCACTCGCCATTTTGTATGCGACACAGAGCGAACAGCTTGATGTTTTAGGAATTACAACGGTTTGCGGCAATGTTCCGCTTGAGCAAGTAAATATTAATACACACAGAATGTTGAAATTGCTCGGCATGGAAAACAAAATCAATGTATATAAAGGTGCTTCTCGCCCTCTTCTTAGAGAACCTTATCATGAATTTAGAGTTCATGGAGAAGATGGAATCGGCGGGGCGCTCGATCATATCGATGCGGGTGTACAAGAGAATAGTATCTTTGCTGCTGATTTCATCATCGAGCAGGCGGAAAAATATAAGGGAGAACTGACTCTCATCATGGTTGCTCCATTGACAAACCTCGCTCTAGCGCTTCGTAAAGAACCAAGAGTGGCCCAATGGGTGCAAGATGTTGTGATTATGGGGGGAATCGTGCAATCTTCCGGCAGAGGAAATACATTGCCGACTTCTGAGTTTAATATTTTTGGGGATCCAGAGTCAGCGAAAATTGTCTTCCATTCAGGCATGGACATTACTTTAGTTAGTTTAGATGTGACTAGAAAAGTGATGCTTTCTGAAGAACATATTAATCAATTAAAAGGGACCAAATACTATGAGTTTGTCAAAAATAGTACAGGCGTTTACAGGGAATTTTCTTTAGGCCTATACGGCGTCAATGCTTGTGCTTTACATGATCCACTAGCCGTTGCTGTGGCTTTAGACAAAAGTCTTGTGAAGACAGAGAAATATTATGTTGACGTAGAGACAAAAAGTGACTTGAGCTATGGACAGACAATCTGTGACTTTAGAAATTTATTGAAAAAAGAACCGAATGTAAACATTTGTGTAGATGTAGATCACGAAAGATTTCTTGAACGTTTTATCGAATATTTGAAAAAATAGATAAAGTGAAACTTCAATCAGTGGGGGGCTGGCGCATAGGATATGCTAGTTCAGACGTTGTTACAAGAAGTCGCGATTTATTCTCCCTCATCGACCACTGATTGTTAGTTGAACTAATCGGGCATTTACGGGCAGTAAGACTCCCACTTATACTTCATCGATTCCTCTTAGTCATGAAGTGGGAGTCTTTCTGCCCGTTAATCTGCGATAAAATTTTAATTGCCCACCTTTTTTAGGTGGGTATTCGTTATTTTTACAACTTAAGGAGAGGTATACGTGCTTAAAACATATAAATATTCACTTCTTGTTTTTCTTGGGGCATGCAGCTATGGAGTGATTGCATCTATTATAAAACTTGCCTATCATGATGGCTTTACGGTTGGGGAAGTTATTACCAGCCAATATTTTTTTGGCTGGTTAATGCTGCTGGTGTTAAGCCTTCTTTTTTCTAAAAAACGTATTTCATTAAAAAAAGCACTAATTTTAATCCTTGCAGGAACTTCTTCAAGCTTTACTGGTATGTTTTATGGAATATCGCTAAAGACCATTCCAGCTTCCATAGCAATTGTACTGTTATTCCAATTTACTTGGATTGGTATATTAATAGAAAGCCTGGTTGATAAACGACTGCCAAGCAGAGAGAAAATTTTGTCTGTTGTGATTCTATTAATTGGCACTGTTATGGCTAGTGGTATAATAGGTAATAGTTTTTCCACCCTTGATATGAAGGGGATTATTTTTGGTTTATTGTCAGCTATTACATTTTCATTATTTATATTTAGTACTGGAAGAATTGAAGCCGATGTTCCCTTTCTAAATCGGGGGGCATTAATGACGACTGGCGCTTTAATTATATTGATGCTAACTTTCTCACCATCATTTTTATATAATGGTTCCATGGCAGAGGGATTATGGAAGTATGGTATTTTATTAGGCTTACTAGGAGTAGTAATACCTATTAGTTTTTTTGCTATTGGTTCACCGAAAACAGGATCTGGATTGGCTACGATTCTAGGCGGTGCCGAACTTCCTACTGCCATCATTGCCTCCATTATTGTATTGAAAGAGTATGTGTCATTTCTTCAATGGGGCGGAGTATTGCTTATTCTTTTAGGAATATCCGTAACACCTATTAAACAATTAATAAAAAGTAAAGTTAAACTTCAATAACTTTGGAACAAAGAACCTGTCCAAAAAGTCACTTTTAAGGGAATTTGGTAAAAAAGGCGAACTGTGATAATCTGCGTTCGCCTTTTTATAGTTCACATGAAAAACACTATTATTACCCTTTAATTTCTACGGCTTTTGCTGTTTCTACTTTTCTATCAAACCCGCTCAAAAGTATTCCAATAACTGCCCCAGCAATAGCTGGTACAATCCATTCTAATCCAACTGAGTAGAATGGAAGAATCGCTCTGACCGATTCTAAAGATCCTAAGTCTAAGCCAAATGTTGTTAATCCTCCCATAAGTGCAAATACCCCTGTAAATAACAC